>NZ_KB850142.1:1500294-1502094 GCF_000369685.1 Acinetobacter sp. CIP 102136 | reverse complement strand
GACACACAAAGTGACCCAAATTGAAGAATTGCTGCCGCACTGCTGGAAACCTAAATCGAATTAAAAAATAGGTATGGGATTCAGCGGACGCTTACTTTTTTCTAGCAAGTTCAATAGCAGTTTCGAATGCATCTTTCACATTTTTTTCATATGAAAAGTCGAATCCCTTAGTATATTTAGAAACTGAAAATGAACCATTATTGTTGCTAATTACTTTTTCTTCGTGGTCACGAAGAATAGTTCCTTGAGGTGGGGTAGCTAGGCAAAAATCTTTTTGTTCTATTGCATCCCAGTTCTTCCACTCAGCAATAACATTGACACGACATCCTCTTACTACGTAAGTTCGCTCGCCTCCATCAAATGGACAGTCTAAAGGCAAGTCAGTAGTATTATCACATGTCAAACAATCTTGAGCTAAGATTTGTTGATTTCAGGACAATATTATTATTAACCCGAATCCTGTTTAAGCCGATGAATCAATAATTTGAATTGTTGGCTTATTTCGATGGGTTAATTGATATGCGCATAGCGAGGCATAAATTCCTCCAAGAAATCCATGAATGCTACGTGCTTTACTCGTCACTAAATTGTACTGACCTTTCAATAAACTGAATATTGTTTCTATCTTATTACGTTGTCTTAGGTGATATTCATCTGATGTGCAGAGTTGAATAGCCTTCATATTCTTCCGATGATAGGTTATTAAATCAATACCTTGATCTTGTAGCCTACTTTTTAACTCTTGGCTGATGTAGCCTCGATCCCCATAAATTTTTGCTTGTATACCAGCAACTAATTGATCAACCAATTGGTCAACCATTTTTACGTCAGCAACATGTCCATTCGATAAAGCAGAACAAGTAATTTCCCCAAACTGGTTCATTACAATATGTAATTTACAGCCATAAAACCAACCCATTGAACTTTTACCTCGAGATGCGATTTTAGCTAAAGATTTATGGCGTTGAATCCGTTGATTTTTACAAACTGGCAGAGTTGTTGAATCAATCCATAAATATTGTGTGTCTTGGCCTCTCATCAGTGCCACATGTAAAGCGTGTAGGGCCAATTGATGTCTATTGATTAGATAAATCATCCGTTGGTAACAGGGTAAGCTTTTAAATAAATGACCTTTATCCTGTTTCAACCATGTGAAAAATGCTTTGAAATTAGTGAAATGAGAACATTTATACCAAATCGCAATAAAAGTGATTTCTGAGATACTCAAGTGAGCAATTCGGACTCTGGAGAAACGACGACTTTGTTTAAGGAAATTCCAATAGGTTGCTTCAAATTTAAGAAAGAAATCATCAATTACGCAAAATAATTCGGTACTATTAAACATCGGGACTAGAGTTTTAAGTTTTGTGTGGTAACTCAACTGATGGCTCTAGTCCTCTTATTTTTCAAGCCCCTTTCTTATCCGCGATTCGGGTTATTATTAGAACTATGGGTAAAGCACCAAGTCTGCCTATCATAATTAAGCTTCCTTTATAGCAAAACTTTAAAATAAATTGTTTGATTAAATATACTTTTTATTCATTAAATCTTTCTTATGCTGCTTTAATTTTAGCTTGTTTTTTAAGCATAATCTTGGTGTATTAAATATTATTTAATTTATATAATAATCTCTATGTGACAAAATTTGGGTTATAAAATATTTTATTTAATATAATATCTATTATATTAAATCAAAAAGCCTAGATAAGTTGTCATTAAAAAGTAAACATGTATTCTTTTCCGAATTGGTTTGATACTTTCTCCACCCATTGCTCTATTTTGTCAGCTGTCATGACTTGA
>NZ_KB850142.1:1131297-1176854 GCF_000369685.1 Acinetobacter sp. CIP 102136 | reverse complement strand
TTAAAACATTTCCGTGCTATTGCAACTCGATTTGATAAACTGGCACGCAATTATAAATCTATGATTCGTATAGCCTGTATATTTATTTGGTGCAAAGCCAAATGAGGACACACCCTAAATAAATCGTTTAATCCACGCATTGAAAAATAGTTTAAAAGTTGTTGTAGCAATGCCCAAACAATCCCGCTTCCTCTGTATTGGCGGTTTCCTTAACGGAACCCAAGTTAAAGACCAAGGCGACAGCTTTGTCTGCGTCGAAAATGCCAAACAAGTGACTTATCATAAGCGTGAAATCTTCCATCCTGATTCATGGGATCACGACTACTACGTTTGTGAAACGACCACAGACAAACAGGCACGAAATTGGGTTTATGACATTGAGACAAAATAATATTTAATTCGATAAAGAAAGACATGGGTTGGCGTTATCGTCAGCCCATTTTTATATCCGTTTTAAAATATTCAGACAATAAAAAGCCCCATGGTTAGGGGCTAGTCGTATATAGGTCAAGCCCATATACTGTAAGAGGCTCATCTCAAACTGCGTGTATTAGAACACAGCAGCCTGAAAATAACCATCTAAATCTGATTTAAACAGCCAATTGCTGTTCAATCACCGGCCATAAATTCTGATGCGACTTTTTAAACATCAGCATATGACCAATGTTTTTATACGCATAACTTTTAGGTCTAAGTTCAATTATCTGAGTTTTTGCGTTCGGATATAAACGCAGTAAATCTTTCACGTTGGCTTCCGTGGCAATTTCATCATCCGATGACCAGATCGAGGTGATCGGGCAGGTGACTTGAGCATGAAAATCTGCTTTAGGTGATATAAGTTTACCGATCGCATTCATCACATAGCCGGGTTTACTACAAAACAGTGCCCATTCTCGTGCCACATCTTTAGGCAGGTTTTCCCCCATACCAATCGCTTGAGTCGGGCCATAACCTTTAGTGATTCGGGCCAGTGGGAAAATGACATTAAACATGACCGGCGCAAGCAGTCTGGTTTTACCTTTAAGTCCTTTGATATGTCCGGTTGAGCATGACACGGCTACGACTTTTGCGACTTTATGATGATTTGGTACGATACCTAAAAGCTGACCACCGGCGCTATGTCCAAGTAAAGTCACCTTTTCTGTATTGGTACGCGTTAATAACGCATCTATCGCGGCCGGAATATCCAGTTGACCCCATTGCACAATACTGGCTTTTGACTTTCTCAAAGGACCATGTAGTGAATCACCAATCCCCCGAAAATCAAACACCATGACCGCATAGCCTTGAGCTTGTAACCAGACACAGAATTGATGATAAAACTGTTTGGTAATGCCAGTGGCTGGACAGACTAATACCGGAAGATTTTCAGTTTCAGAAATAGCTGCATAAAAACGTGCACTTAAGCGATAGCCATCCTGACACTGGAGAGTCAATGTTTCAAATTCAGACATACGATACACTATGATTTTTATAATCCCGATGAAGCTTTACTGTATAGATTTTTAGCAGGGTAGCTTGGGGAAAATATGACTTAAAAGTCAGTAAAATAATAGAGATGGAATAAACTTATGCAGCTAATGGAACTTGAGCTGGCCGTTAAAATAGCCGTTATTTTTAGTGGAATATTCTTGTGGATCGGGATGTTTACCGGCGTCTGGAAATACTGGCAGATCCGTCAATCACCTCAGTCACGCGCACATTATTATGTCGATATTGCCCATCGTAGCAGCCTGCTTTATGCACCCGCAACTTTAATTCTGGCAGTATTAGCCTATTGTTCAGTGTGGCCGAGTATGGCGAATCTGATTTGCGTACTAGTCAATATTCTGTTTTTTAGCTTCTCGATTGCCGCTTATATGCTACATGGTTTTCTGCAAGACACGACGAATCAGTTTAAACAACCGCATCAGCTGGGTAAGTTTCATTTGCCAGGAAGTTTGATGACTTTAGCCATGCTGGGTTTAATTATCGCAGAATTGGGCGGGACGGGGATCTTGCTCTATGGAGCATTTATCGGATTATTTTAATGTTCTTTTTATAGTTATTCTGAAAGGATGCTGGAATTCTTGAAAGTTAAAACACTTTTTTCACCAGATGGATGACTGGCCAAATCATCCATCTGGGCTAATTAAAAATTTGTTTATCGGTATTTCTGGTCTATGGCAGCCCATAGGAAAAACGCAGCTGAGACAATCAGTGCATAGCCGAAGTATTCAAGTTTTAAATTACCTTGAATTAAGCAATGGACGGTTAAAGTCAGCATGAGTGCAAAAGTGGTGCATATAAATGTCACCAGATTGGTGTTGTTGGCTTTAAGAGCGTCAATGAAGACTTGCTTGTTGAAATGTAATGATAACATCTCCATCCCTCCCATTTATTTATGTTATTGAAGATTAAAGCAGATTTAATCAGTCAGAATTGAATATATAGTTGTACTGTTTAATTTGGACCTTTGCAACTGCTGTGGCAGGCTTTTACAGTCAAAATGGTCATCTTTAGTCGTATAACTACATAATCACTTGATTAGGCAAGAATTATATTTTCAGATTTCACCTCCAGTTAATTTTGGAAATAAGATGTAGTCATCATTTGATTAATGCGACCAAATAGAAAATGCAAATTCTACGCCAAAGATATGTAGTGTTAATCAATACTTTGTAAGCTTGCGTATGACTCGGAGGGGGACTTGGTTTAAGTTGGCAACAATAAGTATCTAAAATCAGGAAATTAAAATTTCTGTTTATATTTATATAAAAAAATAAAATAATTAAAGTGCAATTCTATACATCATATTTTATAGGAAATCTTAGTATCCAGATTTACAGCGGTGATTTGATGCCATGATGAAGAAACAATAAATGCCCGTCTGGGTAAAACCTGACAATTATTGATCACGCTCAAACCGGATTTTGGGTAAAAATACGATTTTTCAGACATCCTAGAAATTTTAGTTTCTAATACGGTCAATCACAGCTGTAATCAGCAATACAATCATGGATGGAATAAACCAGGCCAGATTCTGTTCTGATAGAGGTAAGTTTTGCAGTAATGCAGGCAATTCAAAACCAGCGACTTTTAATCCGTCAAAAATACCAAAGATCAAGGCCACCAGGGTCACTGGCGCAATCACATGAGATGGTTTCTTGAAGAAGCTCGCACAGAAGCTCAGCATAATGACGCTAATGGCAGGCGGATAAATAGCGCTCAAGACTGGAACCGAAACAGCAATCAGTTTGGTTAAACCCAGGTTTGAAATCACCAGTGAGAAGCCGACCAGAATAAAGACAAAAATCTTGTACGGGATTTTGGTCAAACTGGAGAAATACTCGGCGCAGGCACAGGTCAGACCAATTGCAGTGACCATACAGGCAATAAAAATCATGCCAGACAGGAAGTAGGCACCCATATCGCCAAAAGCATGTTGTACATAAGCATGCAGGATAATGGCACCATTGGCTGCATTTGGTGCGATCTCATGGCTACCCAGTCCAAGTTTAAACAGACTTAAATACACCAGAGTTAAACCAATACCAGAAATAATGCCGGCATTGACCGCATATTTGGTAATCAGTTTTTTATCGGTTACACCACGTGAAGTAATGGCTTTAACAATCACAATACCGAAAACTAAAGCGCCCAAAGTATCCATGGTTAAATAACCATTCACGATACCTTCAGTCACTGGACTGGTAACGTAATTATCGATCGCTGCAGGCGGATTGCTGGCAGGAATCATCACGGCTGCTACACCCAAAATTATCAAAGAAATAATTTTAAGTGGCGACAGGAAATAGCCGACGGTATCCAGGATCTTGTTTGGATATAAGGACACGATGGTCACCACAGCAAAATAGATGATGCTGTAAATGAGCAGACTGCCAGATTCATTGCCAAAGTAAGATGAAAAACCGATTTCATAAGAAACGGTTGCGGTACGTGGTGTCGCAAATAAAGGGCCAACAGCTAAGTAACATATCACAGTCAGCAAAATACTGGCTACTTTGCCAAGAGGCGAGCTTAGTGCCTGAATGGAGCCTTCAACGCGAGACAACGCAATAATGGTAATCACGGGTAAGCCGACTGCTGTAATAAGGAAACCTAAAGCAGCGAGCCATACGTGTTCACCGGCTTGTTGAGCCACAATCGGTGGGAAGATAATGTTGCCCGCACCAATAAATAGTGCAAAGGTCATAAAACCTAGGGCGACAATATCCCGGGTACGCAGACTTGTCATAAAGGGAGATCAATAGAACAAAAGAAAGCGATTTTAGTGTATATGTCCAATTTTTTGGAGTTTATTTTAAGGCTGGAAGCCTTGATTCTAGTGAGTTTGCGGATCACATAACCGGTCATTCAAATCTTGGTAGAAATATATGTTTGATAATTCGCTGAAAAATATATTTTTCCTTATAAGCTCAAAAAATATCTGCACTTGATATCAAAATGTGTCAGTTATTGTTTGTACAAATAAACAGCAATGAAAATTCCTATTTCAAGGAAAATTGCTGTGCTGAAACTCAACAACTGCGACATATTTCGCAAAAAAGGTATTATAATTCAGGGATTCATAGTGAGGATAGGTATATGCGAGCTCCAGCGATTAGTCTTAAAACTGAGCAAGATGTTGAAAAACTGCGGATATCTGGGCGTTTGGCTGCAGAGGTTTTAGCGATGATCGGGGAGCATGTCAAGCCAGGTGTCACGACTGAATATCTGGATGATCTCTGTCATGATTTTATTGTAAATACATTAAAAGTGACGCCAGCTAATATTGGCTATTATGGCTATACCAAAACCACCTGTATTTCACCGAATGAAGTGGTTTGTCACGGCATTCCATCATCGAAAGTCGTTCTGCAGGATGGCGATATTATCAATATTGATGTTGCCATTATTAAAGACGGTTATTTTGGTGATACAAGCCGGATGTACTATGTTGGAACTCCTTCTCCAGAAGCCAAGCGACTGGTCAATACCACCTATGAAGCCATGGTGGCCGGGATTCATGCGGTGAAGCCGGGCGCGACTCTAGGTGATATTGGTTATGCCATTCAAACGGTTGCACAGCGTGAAGGTTATTCTATTGTGCGCGAATATTGTGGTCATGGCATCGGCAAAGTCTATCATGAGCAGCCAAACATTCTGCATTACGGCCAGCCGGGTCAGGGCATTAAACTGGTTCCGGGCATGGTGTTTACCATTGAGCCGATGGTGAATATGGGAAAAGCCCGCGTCAAAGAGCTGAAAGATGGCTGGACTGTGGTCACCACGGATAAATCCTGGTCTGCGCAATGGGAACATATGGTCTATGTGACTGAAACCGGGTTTGAAGTGTTGTCGCCTTGGCCTGAAGGCACAGGTGAGTATCCGGAGATTTAAAATATTGATTGCATGATCTTTATTTAGATAATCCACTTACATAAATTACAACTCACTCGTGATTGTTGACGAAAACATACAAAACACTACATTAAACAGTGGTTTAGGATTGTATATCTGATTAAACTAAGAGTCAGATACATAGTTCCTTTTTTCGCTCACTATGCTGTAGTGAAAGTTTCTCTAGCTCATTTTTCCCCAAGAATGAGCTATTTTTTTGTCCAGTTTTCCTCAAAAGCATATCACTTAGTGCTGATTTAATTCAGCGACCAAATAATCAATAAAGACCCGGACTGCGGGCAATAAGCCGCGACGTGAAGGATAAACCACATGGAAAATACCATGCGGTGCTTTCCAGTCAGGAAGCACCCGAACCAGTTCGCCACTTGCCACGTACTGCTCGACCACGTTATCAGGCAACAAAGTGATGCCTGAGCCTGATGCGGCCAGTTGGGCCAGCATATTTAAGTCAGAACCCATAACTGTGGGACTGACACGGATTTTTTTCTGTTCCTGCTGTTCATTTTGTAAGGTCAGAAACTGTTCGGTATGATCTTCAGCCATACTCAGAATTTTATGTTCAGCCAGTTGCTCAGGGTTTTTCAGTTCACCAAATTCATTTAAATAACCTTGACTGGCAAATAGATGCTGCTCAATTTTTTCAAACTGGCGGATCACCAGATTCGGGTCATCATCCAGGCTGGAACGGACACGTAAGGCCAGATCAAAGCCTTCATTGATAATATCGACCCGGCGATTGGTGATCATCATCTGGACTTTAATTTCAGGATATTTTTTCAAAAAATCCGGCAGAATTTTTGCCAGTTCGTTCTGGGCAATAGACACTGGCAGACTAACTTTAATAGTTCCGCGTGGTTCGGTACTCAGATGG
The DNA here is from genome assembly GCF_000369685.1 of Acinetobacter sp. CIP 102136. Taxonomy (GTDB): domain Bacteria; phylum Pseudomonadota; class Gammaproteobacteria; order Pseudomonadales; family Moraxellaceae; genus Acinetobacter; species Acinetobacter fasciculus. Next base: position 1,170,580 of record NZ_KB850142.1, on the reverse strand, counting down.
TCAACCAGATCATGCGCTGCCTGTGCAGCATTCAGCATAACTTGGGCATGCCGATAAATATTCATGCCAATATCGGTGACGGCAAAATGACGAGAACTGCGCTGAATCAGACGTACACCCAGACGCTCTTCCAGATTAAACACCCGACGGCTGAGTTTGGATTTGGGAATATCGGTCGCACGTTCGGCTGCACTAAAGCCGCCATGTTCCACCACCTGAGCGAAACAGTAAAAGTCATCCAGATCAGACAGCATGGTTTAATTCCATCCTTGCAACGATAAGCTGATTAAAAATTGATTGTTGCATACTGTCAATCAGAGAATGCAGCATATAAAAAAATTTAATTCCCGGATTTCAGTAAACCTAGCAGTGTTTGCATGCCATCGGTCGCGTTTTGGGGGATTTTGTAAAACTGCCCAGGCAAATGCTGCTGCTCGGCTTTCGGGTCGATGTAATAGGCCGGACATTTCGCAGGAATCTCATGAATTAACCCGGCAACTGGATAAACTTGAAGGCTGGTGCCAATCACCACGAAAATATCGGCATCCTGTACACAGTCTTGAGCTTCTTCATACGCGGGTACGGCTTCGCCAAACCAGACCACATGAGGACGCAGCGGATAGCCTGCCTTACAAAAGTGTTGATTTAAATCTAATTCAGAGCCTTCAATTGGATAAAACTCGGTTGTGCTTTGTGCATCGGGGCCTGAGCTTTTGGCCAGGCGAATATTGCCATGTAAATGGATCACCTTGGAGCTGCCGGCACGTTCATGCAAGTCATCAATATTCTGGGTGATTACATGCACATCAAACTCATTTTCAAGATCGGCAATTAATTGATGTGCGGCATTCGGCTGTGCTTCCAGAATGTTTTTACGGCGGGCATTATAAAAGCGTTGCACCAGTTCTGGATTTTTGGCCCAAGCTTCAGGTGTCGCGACCTCTTCAATCCGGTATTGTTCCCAAAGTCCATCATTGTCGCGAAAAGTATGAATGCCACTTTCGGCGCTCATGCCTGCACCGGAAAAAGCCACTAACTTTTTCATTGTTCTATCTCCTGAATCTTTAGGCAGCTGAAGTGCTAGATTGTGAATTTTCATTTAAAAAGATGCCAAGTTCTCGGGCAAATTTTAGCGGTTCAGTCAGTAAAGGTGTATGGCCGGATTTGCTGAAAAGTATCTGTTTGGCCTGAGGCAGGCTTTCTGCAATCAGGCGCTGACCTTCAAAAGGATATAGCTTGGATTGTACGCCGCTAAAGAAAGTCACCGGACAGCTGAGCTGGGCCAATGCCTCTCGGTAATCCTCACGATGGTATAAATAATTGTTGATATACCACGTCATATAATCCACCCGACTGGAAGGCAATAACAGACTTTGCAGTTGTAGTTGATTCAAAATGAATTCGAAAGCTTTCAGGCTATATTTTTGTTCATTTTGTAGCTGAATAAACTTTAGCCATAGGGCGGCAATTTGTTTACGGACAGAAACGTCAAGATCGCGAATCAATTCAACTTGCTGATATTGTGCAAGTAGGGCAGAGAGCTGCTGCAGAATGTGTCGATAAATTCCTGATGACGTGGGCCAAAAAGACCAAAAGCCCAAGCATCATCGACTGGTATTTTGGGAGTCTGATCAATGTGCAAATAAGCTGTTATGTGTTTGGCAAAGTCCCCATAGTGCAGGCCATGCATGGTTGTCGTCGCGCCCATAGAGTAAGCAATCACAATGAATTTATCTAAATTGAGCTGTTGAATTACCGATTGAATATCCAGCCAGTGACTGGAAATTGCATCAAGATCTTGCGGAATTTTACAGCGACTGGAAGCCCCAAAGCCGCGCCATTCCGGAATAATGAAACGGAAATTTTTCTGATGCGCATAGAGAAAAGCTTTCCATTGCCAGCTCAGCATGCCGAGTCCTGAGAGTACCAGTACCGGCTGTCCCTGACCATATTCGCGTACAAATAGCTGTTCACCATCGGGCATGCTATAAAAGGGCATGTGTGTCTCCGTATTTAGAATTATTTTGCGTCAAATTGTTTGAGTCGCGGAATGACTTGTTCCAGCCAGGAAATCCAGCCCAGTTCCTGATCAATCCCCAGTTGCAAAATCATTTTATGAATATACAGGGTACGGTCAGTTTCGTCCGCTTCGGCAAAGTCCTTGGCAAAAATCTGCTGATAGGTTTTCAGTTTTTCTTTATGCAGTTCTAGATGGCGTTCCAGCTCTGCCAAGGTGTTATTGCCACCAAGCTGGGCTTCGGCACGTAAACGCACCATCAGTTCTTCGCGCAGTTGTGCCGGTGGGCTTTGTTGCAGCATCCAGTTGGCCAGTTCTTCCCGGCCCAGACGTTCCACTTGATAAGTCTTTTTGCGGCTATTGGAATCTTCCTCTTCTAGCGTGGAAATCCAGCCTTTTTGTAGCATGGCATTCAGCTCGCGATAAATCTGCTGATGAGTTGCATTCCAGAAGAAGCCCATGGAACGGTCAAAGCGGCGGGCCAGTTCGATTCCGGTGCTGGGTTTTTCAATCAGGCTGGTCAATAAAACATGCGCTAAAGACATAAACGTCTCAAAAAAGTGACTCGGGATTATTATGCAACATGTTGCATAAAAATCAATTCTGGCATATAAATTAGTGCAACAAATTGCATTAAACTGGATGGGTTGAGGGATCAAACTGCCAGTTGCTAAAACAATAGCCAGCCTAAACGCACGCTCAGGAGTTGAAATGTCTAAATATCCGAATTTACTTGCCCCCTTGAACTTGGGTTTTACCACGCTTAAAAACCGCGTGTTAATGGGTTCCATGCACGTTGGTCTGGAAGAAGCACCCGGCGGATATGATCGGATGGCAGCTTTCTATGCAGAGCGTGCCAAAGGTGGAGTCGCTTTAATCGTCACCGGCGGGATTTCTCCAAATGATCATGGCGTAACGTTTCATGGTGGTTCCAAACTTGACACTCTTGAAGAAGCTGAAAAGCATAAAGTGATTACTCAGGCCGTACATGAGGCGGGCGGGAAAATTGCCATGCAGATTCTGCATACCGGGCGTTATTCTTATCAGGCTGAAAATGTCGCGCCATCCCCAATTCAGGCACCGATCAATCCAGTCAAACCGCATGCTTTAACTTCGGCTGAAGTGCAGCAAACCATTGATGATTTTGCCAATTGTGCCAAGCTGGCTCAATATGCCGGTTATGACGGTGTAGAAATCATGGGCTCGGAAGGCTATCTGATTAACGAGTTTATTGCAGCACGTACCAACCATCGTGATGATGAGTGGGGCGGAAGCTATGCAAACCGTATCCGTTTCCCGATTGAAATCGTACGCCGTACCCGTGAAATGGTCGGTGAGAACTTTATCATTATTTATCGCTTGTCTATGCTGGATCTGGTCGAAGGCGGTTCAACTCTGGAAGAAGTCATCCAGTTAGCCAAAGAAATTGAAAAAGCCGGTGCGACCATTATCAATACCGGCATTGGCTGGCATGAAGCGCGTATTCCGACCATTGCCACCAAAGTGCCTCGTGCAGCCTTCACTTGGGTCACCCGTAAGCTGAAAGGTCAGGTGAAGATCCCTTTAATCACTTCAAACCGTATTAATACTCCGGAAATGGCTGAGTATGTATTGGCGTCTGGTGATGCTGATATGATTTCTATGGCCCGTCCGATGCTGGCAGACTCTGAGTTTGTCCTGAAAGCGGAGCAGGGTCGTAGCGATGAGATCAATACCTGTATCGGTTGTAATCAGGCCTGTCTGGATCATATTTTCTCAATGAAAATTGCCACCTGTCTGGTCAATCCACGTGCCTGCTATGAAACAGAGCTCATTTTTAAAGAAACCAATGTAGCAAAAAATATTGCCGTGATTGGTGCGGGTCCTGCAGGTTTAAGCTTTGCTGTGTATGCTGCAAATCGTGGTCATCAGGTGACGGTATTTGAAGCCGCTGCTCAGATTGGTGGACAGTTTAATATTGCCAAGACTATTCCAGGCAAGGAAGAGTTTTATGAAACCTTGCGTTATTTCAAACGCCAGATTGAATTACAGCCACGTATCAAATTGCAACTGAATCATAAGGCGAGTCTGGAAGAGCTGGCTCAGTCAAACTTTGATGACATTGTGGTGGCAACAGGCGTGACACCGCGTCAGCTTGAGATTCCAGGCATTGATCATGCAAAAGTATTGTCTTATCTGGACGTTTTGAAAGAACGTAAGCCAGTGGGTCAGCGAGTTGCCATTATTGGTGCAGGTGGTATTGGCTTTGATACAGCCGAATTCCTGAGTCATGAAGGAGAAAGTGGCAGTATCAATCCGGAAAAATTCTATGATGAATGGGGTATTGATACTGACTATGAAAATGTCGGTGGCTTAAAAGCTGCAAATGTAGAAAAACCGCAACGTGAAATTTATTTATTGCAACGTAAAGCCGCTTCAGTCGGCGCAAGTTTGGGTAAAACCACAGGCTGGATTCATCGTACTGGTTTAAAACACCGTGATGTAAAAATGATTGCGGGCGCCAATTATGAAAAAATTGATGATCAGGGCTTACATATAATCGTAAATGACAAACCTGCGGTACTAGAAGTCGATCACGTGATCATTTGTGCCGGTCAGGAATCTTATACCGCCATGTTTGATGAGCTAAAAGCAGCCGGGAAAAATGTGCATCTGATTGGTGGAGCGAAAGAAGCGGGTGAATTGGATGCCAAGCGTGCAATCCGTCAGGGTGCTGAATTGGCAGCGGTGATCTGAAAATATTAAAACTTGCTTTTTTTCCCTCTCCTTTATTAAAGGAGAGGGTTAGGGAGAGGATTTGTAAGAAAGAATCCCCCTTACGAAGCAGTACTTCTCACCTTTAAAAAGGGATGAGTATTTTAATACTAAAACAAAAAAGGAATTCAAAATGACCATCGAAAATACCAAAAAATCCATTGCACGCTGGCATGAGATGCTAGAAAGCCGTGATATGTCGATCTTGAATGAGCTGCTTGCTGAAGAAGTGGTATTTCGTTCGCCTGTGGCTTTTCAGCCTTATCCTGGAAAACAGTTGGTATTTTTTATTTTGACCAATGTCATTCAAGTCTTTGAAAACTTCACTTATCACCGTGAATTTATAAGTGAAGATGGTAACAATGTCGTACTTGAGTTTTCTGCCAATGTGGGCGATAAAAAACTAAAGGGAGTTGACATGATTCAGTTTAATGAAGAGGGTCAGATGATTGATTTTGAAGTCATGATTCGACCTAAGTCCGGACTTGAGGCCTTGGCTGTACAGATGGGCCAGCGGATGCAATCATTCCAAGCTAAAACTTAATTCGAACTATTGATTCAAGTCGGCATGAAATTTGTAAATCACAGCTAGTACAACTAGAGGGGGATGACAGATGAAAATGTTGCTTAAAAAATTGGGTCAGCTTTCCAGTGAATATCTGGATCGTTTCAGCGGAGCAGACGAGCCGACCCTGTATTACAATCCGAATGGTGTATTTTCGGGACTCATTGAACGCTTACCGCAGCTGCAACAAAAATATCGCCCTACGCCGTGGTTAGCCAATGCACACGCACATATTCTATATTTCGATTTAATTAAAAAACGTACCATTAAGCTGAAATATGACGCGCTTGAACAGCTGAAAATGTCAGATGGCGGAATTACCGGTATTGCCTGGTATGGACTGGATCTTCCTGCAAATACCCCTACCATTGTTTTATTGCATACGATAACCGGTTCTCCTGAATCGATGCGTGAACTGGTTCGTGATCTGCATAAACATACCGGTTGGCGTGTGGCATTGTGTTTACGCCGTGGTCATGCAGACTTACCCATGCCTGTGCCTAAAATGAACCTGTTTGGTTCAACTCAGGATTTGCGTGAGCAGCTCTTGTATATACAGGACAGATTTCCTCAGTCCGATCTCTATGGGGTTGGATCTTCTGCGGGTACGGGATTGTTAGTGCGTTATCTGGGCGAAGAAGGTGAACAAACCCCACTCAAAGCGGCTTTTGCCTTATGCCCTGGCTATAACACTGAAACCGGTTTTGCCAATGTGCATCCGTTTTACAGTAAAGTCATGGCCAAAAAACTGATTAAGCGCTTTATTCATCCTTATCAAGAAACCTGGCAGGTCTGCCCAAGCTGGAAACAGTTATTAGAAGTTAAAGATCTGTCCGAATTTGAAAAACTCTATTTTGAACTGGCCGGATTTGCGGATTATGCCAGTTATACTCAGGCAACCAATCCGATTTATGTGTTTGAAAGTGTCAAAATCCCACTGATGATTTTAAATGCGGAGGATGATCCGGTTTGTCACATCCGAAATTTAGAACCTTATAAAGAAAAAATTCGGGCGATGTCTAATATTATGGTGATTACCACCAAAAAAGGCAGTCATTGCGGCTTTTATCAGGGCTTGATGCAAACCGAATCTTGGGCTACCCGACTAATGGCAGACTATTTGATTCACTTATCTCGTGCACCGGCAACAGTATCCGCTTAAAAAGTTCCAATAAAAAACCCAGCATCTGCTGGGTTTTTTGATGAATGATACTGTAATTAGTCAAGTGCTGGCATCGCTGCGGCAATTGCGTCAGCAACCGCATCATCCTCAGACTTGTTTTCTGGATTTGAATTGGTTTTAGGTGTGGTCGCAGCAGGCTTTGACGCAGGTTCTTCGCGGGTTTCAGGCACTGGTGCCGGCTCAGTAGTTTCTGGTTTTTTGATTTCACGACGGATTTCAGTCGTGGTGTTTTCAGTTTGCTCACGTTGAATTTCAACCGTTGGCGCTACTTCCTCTTCAATTGCCGCTGGCTCTACAGGTTCAAGCGGTTCAAATTGCGTTGGTTCTGGAGTCGAGATTTCAGATGCTGGAGTAACTTCTACTTGCTCTTCTTCTTTTGGTGCTTCTTTTTTTACACACGCAGTTAATGTCAGGCCAGTCAGGATTAGGGTGGAGATTAAAAGTTTCTTCATCATCATTGCATCAAACATAAAAGTGTGGAGTGGATACACTATTATAGCAGCAAAATGCAAGATAGAAATCATATGAACTTACTGTAATTTTTTATAGGAATTGCTGTTAGAATAGTCAATTGTTTATTGTTCTTTGAATTGATGCGGATTGACTTTGCTTTCTAGGTACAAGGTAAAGTAAAATTGCGCAACATTGCAGGCCGATTTAGGCTCGATTGTACGAGAAACCCAATGACCCATTTTATTTTCGTTACTGGTGGTGTAGTTTCATCACTAGGTAAAGGTATTTCAGCTGCTTCTGTTGCTGCACTTTTAGAAGCTCGTGGTTTAAAAGTGACCATGGTAAAAATGGATCCATACATTAATGTCGATCCAGGGACAATGAGCCCATTCCAGCATGGTGAAGTTTTTGTTACAGAAGATGGTGCTGAAACAGACTTAGACTTGGGTTACTACGAACGTTTCTTGCGTCGTGCGAAAATGACCAAACTAAATAACTTCACATCAGGCCGTGTTTACCAGGATGTTCTAAACAAAGAACGCCGTGGTGACTATCTAGGCGGTACTGTTCAAGTTATTCCACACATTACTGACAATATCAAAGAGCGTGTACTTCGTGCAGGCGAAGGTTATGACGTTGCGATCGTAGAGATCGGCGGTACTGTAGGTGACATTGAATCTCTCCCATTCATGGAATCTGTACGTCAGTTAATGGTTGAACTTGGTCATAAACGTACCATGTTAATGCACTTAACGTTACTCCCATACATTAAGTCTGCAGCAGAATTAAAAACCAAACCAACACAGCACTCTGTTAAAGAACTCCTGTCGATTGGTATTCAGCCAGACATTCTCATCTGCCGTACAGAATACGATGTAGATGCAGATACGACGCGTAAGATTGCATTATTTACCAACGTTGAAGCACGTGCCGTTGTGGTATGTAAAGACGCACGTTCGATCTACCAGATTCCACGTACATTCTACGAACAAAATGTTGACGATTTAATCTGTGAACGTTTTGGTTATAACGATCTTCCTGAAGCTGATTTAACAGATTGGGATAACGTTGTAGAAGCATTACTGAACCCTGAATACACCATACGTGTTGCAATGGTTGGTAAATATGTTGAACTTCCAGATGCATACAAGTCTGTCAACGAAGCACTTCTGCATGCGGGTATTCAAAACCGTGTGAAAGTTCAGATTGACTACGTAAACGCTGAAGAGCTTGAAAGCCAAGATGTAGCAGAAGTATTGAAAGATGCTGATGCGATTCTAGTTCCAGGTGGTTTCGGTGAACGCGGTACTGAAGGCAAAATGAAGGCGATTCAGTTCGCTCGTGAGAACGGTGTGCCGTTCCTCGGTATTTGCTTGGGTATGCAGTTGGCTGTGATCGAATACGCACGTAATGTTGCTGGTATTGCAGATGCGACTTCGACTGAATTTAACCGTTCAACGAAATCTCCATTGATTGGTTTAATTACTGAATGGTTAGATGAGCGTGGTGAAGTTCAGCAACGTTCTGCTGATTCTGATCTGGGTGGTACGATGCGTCTTGGCGCGCAAAAATCTGAACTGGTTGCAGGGACTAAAACTGCAGAAGTTTATGGTTCTGAAGAAATCATCGAGCGCCATCGTCACCGTTACGAGATGAACAACCGTTATATCCCAGTGCTGGAAGAAAAAGGCATGAAGATTTCTGGTTATTCTCCGGTACAGCATTTGGTAGAAACTGTTGAAATTCCTGCACATCCTTGGTTTATTGCAGTACAATTCCACCCGGAATTTACCAGCTCGCCACGTGATGGTCACCCATTATTTGCCGGTTTCATTGATGCTGCGAAAAAGCAGTACCAAAAAACCAAATAATCGGTGCGTAGGACACAACTAGGGAAGTTTAAATGTCGCAATTAAAACCACAAGAAATTGTACGTTTGGGCGATATACAAATGGCAAATCATTTGCCATTTGTATTATTCGGCGGAATGAATGTACTTGAATCTAAAGACCTGGCTTTTGAAATCGCAGAGACTTATGTCGATATCTGCACACGTTTGGGTATTCCATATGTGTTCAAAGCCAGCTTTGATAAAGCCAACCGTTCAAGCCTGAACTCTTTCCGTGGCCCAGGCCTGGAAAAAGGTCTCGAGTGGTTAGCTGACATTAAAAAACATTTTAATGTGCCAATCATCACTGATGTACATGAGCCGTACCAAGCGGCTCCTGTGGCGGAAGTGGCAGACATTATTCAATTGCCAGCCTTCTTGAGCCGTCAGACGGATCTGGTTGAAGCCATGGCAAAAACCGATGCCATCATCAACATCAAAAAAGCCCAGTTCCTTGCTCCACATGAAATGCGTCATATTCTGCATAAGTGTCTGGAAGCTGGAAATGACAAGCTGATTATTTGTGAACGTGGTTCGGCATTTGGCTATAACAATCTGGTTGTAGACATGCTGGGCTTCGACATCATGAAAGAGATGAATGTCCCGGTGTTCTTTGATGTAACCCATGCCTTACAAACCCCAGGCGGCCGCGCAGATTCTGCCGGTGGTCGTCGTGCGCAAATTACAACGCTTGCGCGTGCGGGTATGGCAACGGGTCTTGCTGGCTTGTTCCTGGAAGCACATCCAGATCCGGAAAAAGCCAAGTGTGATGGTCCATGTGCGCTGCGCATGTCTCAACTTGAGCCTTTCCTGGCACAGCTAAAAGAATTGGATACCTTGGTTAAAGGTTTCGAAAAGTTAGATACACACTGAGTTTATCACTCTTGCGCTGCCGTATAGGCAGCTCATATTAATCAACTGAGGAATAGTTCATGAGCCAAATCGTTGACATTCGTGCACGTGAAATTTTGGACTCTCGTGGTAACCCTACCATCGAAGCAGACGTAATCTTAGCATCTGGCGTAGTTGGCCGTGCATGTGCACCATCTGGTGCTTCAACTGGTTCTCGTGAAGCTTTAGAACTTCGTGATGGCGATAAAGCGCGTTACTTAGGTAAAGGCGTTAAAACTGCGGTAAATAACGTCAATACGTTAATCCGTGACGCTTTGGTCGGTAAATCAGTATTCGAACAAAAAGACATCGATAACACGATGATCGCGTTGGACGGTACTGAAAACAAAGAAAAATTAGGTGCAAACGCAACTTTGGCAGTGTCTTTGGCTGCTGCGCGCGCTGCTGCTGAAGAAAAGAAAACTCCTCTTTTTCAATACATCGCAGATCTTCGCGGTCAAACGATTTTAACCATGCCTGTACCAATGATGAACATCATCAATGGTGGTTCACATGCAGACAACAACGTCGATATTCAAGAGTTTATGATTGAGCCAGTAGGCTTCACTTCATTCTCTGAAGCGCTACGTGCCGGTGCTGAAATCTTCCATTCACTTAAATCAGTTTTAAACAAAAAAGGTTTAAACACTGCGGTAGGTGATGAAGGCGGTTTTGCACCGAACTTACGTTCAAACGAAGAAGCAATTACGGTTATTCTTGAAGCAATTGGTCAAACTGGCTACAAAGCAGGTTCTGACATCATGCTTGCGCTGGATTGTGCATCTTCAGAATTCTACAAAAATGGTCAGTACATTCTTGCGGGCGAAGGCAACAAAGCGTTCACAAGCAATCAGTTCTCTGACTATTTAGCAGGTCTTGTAAGCCAGTACCCAATTATCTCGATTGAAGATGGTCTGGACGAATCTGACTGGGAAGGCTGGTCTTACCTGACTTCTATTCTTGGCGACAAGATCCAGTTGGTTGGCGATGACTTATTCGTAACGAATCCTAAAATCCTGCAACGTGGTATCAACGAAAAAGTGGGTAACTCGATTCTGATCAAATACAACCAGATCGGTACCTTGACTGAAACTTTAGATGCCATCTATCTTGCGAAAGAAAATGGTTACTCTACGGTAATTTCACACCGTTCAGGTGAAACGGAAGATTCAACGATTGCTGATCTTGCAGTAGGTACAGCAGCGGGTCAAATCAAGACGGGTTCACTTTGCCGTTCTGACCGTGTAGCGAAATATAATCAATTACTTCGTATTGAAGAATTGACTAATGCTGCATATCGCGGTAAAGCTGAGTTCAAAGGTTTGAACTAAGCGACTTATGTCAATGTTAAATGTATTCGACTCGACTGCGAGTAAAGTACTGTTGGGCCTTGCGATCATTTTGATCGCAGGGTTTCAATATTTATACTGGTTTGGTGAAGGTGGTTATCATGATCATCAGCAACTGACCCAGAAAATCCAACAACAAATGGAATTGAATGATGAGCTAAAAGAGCGTAATCGCGTTCTGGCAGCAGAAGTTTATGATTTGAAGAATGGTATTGAAGCCATCGAAGAACATGCGCGTTTAGATCTTGGTCTGATTAAGCCACGCGAAACTTTTATTCAAATGAGCACGATCAGTACTCAATATAAACCGATCTATCTTAATCCTAATTCTAAAGTAGACCTGCGAACCAATGAGTCAGCTGAAGCACCAACCACACCCTAAACTTTGGGTCATTCTTCCAGCTGCAGGTTCCGGTAGCCGTTTCTCCAAAACAGAACTGAAACAATATCAGATGATTCAAGAGCGAACTGTTCTCGAACATACGGTGGCTCGTCTGAATCAACTGCCTTTGAGGGGTTATGTCCTGGCGATTGGTGAACAGGACAACGTGGCGAAAACCCTGCCATTTTCCAGTCTGGAGAAAGCTCATTTTTGTTTGGGTGGTGCAGAGCGGGTGAATTCCGTATTGAACGCATTGACCTATTTATCTCAAATCGCTTCTGAAGATGACTGGGTGCTGGTACATGATGCGGCGCGTCCCTGTGTCAGTCAGGATTGTCTGCAACAGTTGGTCAATACGGCAATTACCAAGGATCGGGCTGCGATTCTGGCGATTCCGGTGCGAGATACACTTAAGCGTGTAGTAACCAATTTTGATATTGAGGAAACAGTGGACCGCTCAATGCTCTGGCAGGCACAAACACCACAAATGGCGAAACTGGGAGTCTTAAAGCGTGCTATTCAACAAGCATTGAAAGATGGTGCGATCATTACTGATGAAGCCAGCGCACTGGAACATATTGGTGAGTCAGTACAAGTAGTGCAGGGGCGTTCTGATAATATTAAAATTACCTATCCGGATGATCTGGAACTGGCCAGGCTGATTTTACAGGCTCAGGCTTAAAAATATATTCAAATAATATTTAAATAAAAGCAGAATAAATCTGGCTATAGCGATCTATTCCCTAGAGCTTTCACTTATAATTTTGCCATCATTCTTTTTCACCTTTTGGCCAATGATACCTTCACAGCAGTATCGGTTTTTACGTCACTCTTTGCGTGATGGACGTAGTATTAACCCGCAAGATTCATCTCGATGGACCAAGTTGCACCTTGATCCATGGTTATTGTGCTTTCTGGTTCTCAATGCAATCCTGGGTTTAATGGTGGTGTATAGCGCGACCTCCGAAGACTCTGGCATGGTGGTGCGTCAGGCGATCAGTTTTGGAATTGGTTTTGTGCTGCTGTTTATCTGTGCACAAATTCCACCGAAAGTCTATCAGGCGATTAGTCCATACCTGTATGCCTTCGGGATCTTCATGCTGCTTCTGGTCTTTGTGATTGGTGAAAAACGTTTAGGTGCAACCCGCTGGATTACCTTGCCAGGGGTAGGAAGTATGCAACCGAGTGAGGTGATGAAATTTGCGATGCCTTTGATGATGGCATGGTATTTTGCACGTAAGCCGTTTCCTCCCAAATTTTTGCATATTGTCGGGGCTTTGATTTTATTGGGCATACCATTTGTTTTGGTGGCACTTCAGCCTGACTTGAATATTGGTTTGGTGATTCCCGGTATTTTTGTTCTATTTTTAAGTGGCATGTCATGGCGTCTGATTGGTGGTGCAGTTGCAGCAGTTGCTGTGGCAGCACCGGTTGCATGGATGTTTGTGCTACAAGAGTATCAAAAAAAGCGTATTACCACCTTGTTTGATCCGGAGTCGGATGCCTTGGGCGCGGGCTGGAATATTATCCAGTCCAAAATTGCCATTGGTTCAGGTGGTTCCACGGGCAAAGGCTATACCGAAGGTACGCAATCACATTTAGGTTATCTGCCTGAACATCATACTGACTTTATTATGTCGACCTATGCTGAAGAATTCGGTTTTATCGGTGTTTTTCTGCTGTTCAGTTTATTCACTGCCATTATTATTCGCTGTTTGATGATTGGTTTAAACAGCTTTCATAACTTTGGCCGTTTATATGCTGGAGCCATGGGACTGACTTTCTTCTTCTTTGTATTTTTAAACTCAGGCATGGTGAGCGGGATTTTACCTGTAACTGGAGATCCATTACCGCTCATGAGTTATGGTGGAACGGCAGTGATTTCCATGCTGGCCGGGATGGGCATTGTGATGTCGATTCATACTCATCGATAAATCATTCTAAAAGTCGGACTGGTTCCGGCTTTTTATATACTTAAAATAAGTTGTTTTAAAAATCCTGTTTTGGCCAGAAGAAAAAAGAAGAATATTTTAGAATTCGTATGAAATTAAAAAGCCCTCAAATGAGGGCTTTTTAATTTCATACTTTAACTGAGAAACCAGGTGTAATAACCCCAGATCATTAAAGGCCATGCTAGGAAAGGGCTAAACAACCATTTCCAGAACCAGTGGCGCGGCATAAAGCCAACACCATGGACAAAGCCTCCAGAAATACCAATCATGATATACATCATGGCACTATGGCTATATTCACCATTGGCATCCAGCATTGCAGAAGGATGAACCAATAACACTGCTGCGAGAGGAAAAGCCAGGAGGCAGGAAATCATCATCGCAAATTTGTTTGGTTTCTTGTCTACAACGGTTTTCTCAAGCGCAGCTTCGGTCATGTTTTATTCCTCATCTAGGTCTTGGTGTTGTTCCATGTAAATGGCAGCAATCACACTGGCAAAACATGCCATCAGTACACCCAGAATCCAAGCAAAATACCACATAGTTGTCTCTCCTTAAGACACAGCCCTTAGTACAGGCTGTGTGAATTATCTTCAATGTGTTTGTTGGTAATCACGCCCCACATCTTGTAATAACACCAAGTGGTATAGATCAGGATCAGTGGAACAAAGATACAGGCAGCAACGGTCATAACGGTTAAGGTATTTTTACTGGATACCGCATCCCACATGGTCAGACTTGCAATCGGGTTAATACTTGAAGGCATCAGGAAAGGGAACAGGGCAAAACCGGCAGTCAGGATGGCACCGATTACAGCCAGAGATGAACCCAGGAAGCTCAAGCCTGCTTTATTTTTACCTGCTGCCAGTACAATGATCAAGCCACCCAAAATGCCGGCAATAGGCGCAGCCATTGTGATTGGATAAGTTGAATAGTTGTTCATCCAGCCTGGATTGGCATTGGTCATCACTTCTTTGGCAAGCGGGTTGGCAACACCATTGGTATCAAAAGGTGTAACCAGGGTATAGCCCTGAATACCACCAAAGTACAGCCAAGCGCCTGCAGCCAGGAAGGTAGCCAGATAAACCAGACCCATGATTTGTGTTGCTTTGGCAGAACGCTGACGTAGATCACCATCAGTACGCAGCATTAACCATGCACCACCATGTGCACACAGCATCGATAAACTGACCAGACCACACACAATTGCAAATGGATTGAGCAGGGCAAAGAAACTACCTGTATACGTTGAACGTACAGTTTCATCTAAAGTAAATGGTACACCGAGGAACATGTTGCCGAATGCCACACCGAAGACCAATGCAGGCACTGCACCACCAATGGCCAGACCCCAGTCCCATGAATTACGCCATTTGGTATTTTCCAGTTTTGATCGATAGTCAAAACCGACCGGACGCAGAAACAGGGCAAACAATACCAGTAACAGTGCCCAGTACATGCCAGAGAAGGCGGTTGCATAGACCATTGGCCAGGCAGCGAATAACGCACCGCCGGCAGTAATAAACCAGACTTGGTTACCATCCCAGTGCGGCGCAATGGTATTGATCGCTGCCCGACGCTCGCTATCATTTTTGCCCACAAATGGCATGATCGCCATAGAGCCCATATCGAAGCCATCGGTGAGGGCAAAGCCAATCAGCAATACGCCGACCAGCACCCACCAAATGATTTTTAATAATTCATATTCGATCATGCTTGAGTCTCCCCATTTGCTTTTTCTGCAGCTGCAAGCTTTTCAAAATGGTATTTACCGGTATGCAGTGAGCTTGGGCCAAGACGTGAGAACTTGATCATCAGATACATCTCGATAATCAGTAACACGGTATAGAACGCTGCCAATGCAAGGATCGAACCCCATACATCGCCTGTGCTTAAGCTTGATGCTGAAAGATGCGTCGGTAATACCTCACCAATGGTCCAAGGTTGACGACCTACTTCTGCCACATACCAGCCAGTTTGCGCAGCAACCCAAGGTAAAGGCAGTGCAAATAAGGCAAATTTCAATAACCATGGTTTGTTTTCTGCATTACGTTTGGCTACCGCAAAAGTTGCCAGTGCAAATAAAAGCAGCATCAGGAAGCCGGAAGCTACCATGGCACGGAAGGCCCAGAACAGACTTGGTACGTGTGGAATAGTGTCTTTAGCAGCCGCTTTGATTTGCTCATCAGAGGCATCAACGACATTTGGCGTGTATTTTTTCAAAAGCAGACCGTAACCTAAGTCTTTTTGGCTTTCTTCAAAAGCGGTTTTCAGTTCTGGAGACTGATCACCAGCACGTAATTTTTCCAGTTGTGAATATGCCACCATACCATTACGGATACGCGCTTCGTGCTGAACCAGCAGGTCTTTAATACCTGTGACTTGTTCAGTCGTAGAACGTGTAGCAATCAGACCCATCACATAAGGAATTTTCACTGCATAATCTGTAGTCATGGTTTCCTTATTCGGAATACCGAACAAAGTAAATGGTGCAGGCGCAGGGTGGGTATCCCATTCGGCTTCAATTGCTGCCAGTTTGGTTTTCTGTACATCACCCAGCTCATAACCTGATTCATCCCCCAGTAAAATCACCGAAAGTGTAGAAGCAAGGCCGAAGATGGCTGCGATGGCAAAAGAACGGCGTGCAAAGGGCAGGTCACGTTTTTTCAGCATGTAATAACTTGAAATAGCCAGTACGAAAATAGCACCCGTGACATAACCGGCGGATACCGTATGCACGAATTTAACCTGAGCGACCGGATTAAAGATCAGGGCAGCAAAGTCCACCATTTCCATACGCATGGTTTCATAGTTAAATGCCGAACCGACCGGGTTTTGCATCCAGCCATTGGCGACCAGAATCCAGAGTGCGGACATGTTCGAACCCAAAGCGACTAGCCAGGTGACTGCCAGATGTTGCACTTTGGACAGGCGATCCCAGCCAAAGAAGAACAGCCCGATGAAAGTCGATTCAAGGAAGAAGGCCATCAGGCCTTCAATCGCCAGCGGTGCACCAAAAATATCACCAACATAATGCGAGTAATAAGCCCAGTTGGTTCCGAACTGGAATTCCATGGTCAGACCGGTGGTTACCCCCAAGGCGAAGTTAATACCAAACAGTTTTCCCCAGAACTTGGTCATGTCTTTATAGATTTCTTTGCCGGAAATCACATAGGTGGTTTCCATAATGGCAAGCAGAAATGCTAGACCTAGCGTCAGTGGAACAAAAATAAAGTGATACATCGCGGTCATGGCGAACTGGAACCGCGAGAGATCGACCACGCTTTCAGAAATCATCAACGTGTCTCCTGGATTTGGGAAGGATTGCCGGCGATACGCTCGGCGACTTGGTTATCAAAATTTTTAGGAATCGTAGGCGCATCAAACCAGATATTTTTAATGATCATCAGTAAAATAAACTTGATAATTAAAATAGCGGTTATTTCTCTAACCACTCTCTGGTTTAGATTTTTGGGAACTAAGCTCATTCGACTAAGCCTGTTATATGACTTGTTGTATATTATTAATCTATTGTAACTAAAAAATAAATAGACGATACAGTTTAAATAAATATATATTTACAAGTATCTGAAAATAAAAAATATATATTTATATGAGTTAAAATTTATTCTAAATATTTTTTATTATTTTATGTAATTTTATTGGTTTTTAAATCCGACTAAAATGCTTATATTTATATATTCGAATGTAGATTGTTTTAGTTGGATTAATATTTTTTAATCTGATTAAAATGCTTGGTTTTAAAATAAAGAATAAAATTAATCAAACTAAATTGGTTGGTTTTATAAGGGTTGAATATCAGTGTCACAATCTTTCACATCATATTTATATTGATAAAAAACACACCAAAAAAAGAACATGCTGGAGGCATGTTCTTTTTAAGCTTTGTGAGGGAGACTGGACTTAGAAGTCGTAACGCATGCCTAGGGAAAGTCCTAGACTGTCTTCACCGCGTACGCCACCTACAGTATTGGTACGGCCTTGTGCCCAAGGGGTAAGGTTTGAGTTTTCATCATTTAATACAGTTGCTATGTTGCCATAAACGCGAACTGTTGGATCTAAACGGTGCTCAAGTCCGATTGCCAGTAAAGTTGCATTCGCATCATCCGCATCGACATCGCGGTGGAATACTTCACCACGGAATGAGGTTTTTGGTGCAAATTTATATTCACCGGCTACACCAAATACTTGTGCATCTGGGTTTGCTTCAGAATTATCATGTTGAAGGAATTGGTATAAACCGCCCAGATTGAATTCAGGGGTGATTTTGTAAGCACCAGCAATACGGAAACCATCGCGTTCGCCACGACCTGCATCTTCTTCATAATGTTCATAGGCAGCAGCAAAATCAACTTTACCTTCTTTATAGGTTAAAGCGAGGTCGTATGCTTTATCATCGCGATTATCTTTATTGGTAGTAGTTGTGGTTCCCGGTACGACTACTGTTACTGGACCATTCACAGTTTCAATTACAGTAGTTTTTGGTGAAGACGTTGACACGCTATCAGGGCTATTACCTTCGTGTAAAGAAAGTGCTGCTAAAACATTAAAGCCGCCGCCAAACTTAGGTGATTTATATTCAATGGTATTGTTATTACGTTCATCAAAACGCAAGTTGCCAGCACGTGTGACGTTACGAACATCACCGACCATATCACCAAAGACGTTGACCGGGCCACGTGCTACTTTGAATGGGCTGTCAAAACGACCGATACGTGCTTGACCGAAATCACCTTTTAAACCAACAAAAGTATCGCGAGTTGCAAATTCAACATCGTCATTTGCAGAACCACTTGCAAAGTTAATTTCCTGTTCGATTTGACCAAATACGGTCATACCGTTTTCTAATTTTTGTTCAGCTTTAAAGCCTAGGCGTGAAGAGTTTGAAGAAAGACCTACTTCGTTATAATCCTGGCCATCATCCAGATAATCTAAAGAAACGTGTGCACGACCATACACTTTAACATCAGCAGCAGCTGCCATCACTGGTGTTAAAATTGTTGCCCCGATTGCTAATGCAGATAACGTTTTTTTCATGTGTTGCTCCAATAAAGACTTTTTTATTCATCGTCTTAAAAACAAGTTTCAGTATTGTTTTGAAACATCTACTGCTCTATTGGTGCCAAGTATTCATTACAAATAAGTCAATATGATTAAGGAAATATTTCAGAAATATTAAAGAATCATTGCCTTATTTTTTATAGGATTATGAGTGGGATTAACAGAATTAATACAAATGCAGCTAAGTTCGGTGTTTGCTGCAAAACCTAAAAATAGGCTAGGTGACTTTTACTGATATTTTAGTGGCTTAATCAAGAGTGAAATACATTAGACATAAAAAATGGAGCCGAGGCTCCATTTTTAGGTATTAAGAATAGCTTAAAGGGCAGCTTTAATTTTCTCAGCCAGCGCTTTAATTTTTTCCTGGTCGCCCATCTGTGCTGCATGTTTGCCCAGATTGTGCAAAGAGGTAGGAACCAGATGGAAATGTACGTGTGGTACGGTCTGACCCGCTGCGGCACCTGATAATTGCATCAGCACGATACCGTCCACACCTAAACCTTTTTCAATGGCTTTTGCAACTTTCTGTACGATCTGAATCGTATAGGCTGCAGCTTCAGGTGGCAGATCCAGTAAAGTGATCGCCGGAGTTTTCGGAACCACCAGAGTATGACCTTCTGCCTGAGGCATGATGTCCATAAATGCAAGAACCTGGTCATCTTCATACACTTTTATCGCAGGAAGTTCACCGCGTAGAATTCGTGCAAAAATATTCTGATCATCATAAGTCATAAGTACATTCCTTGAGCGTTATTAAACTGAATTATTTACAGTTCAATTCTTTCTGACGATCTTTGATCGCGTCAAGACGTTGTTGCTCTTTTTCCGAGAATTTTGGCTTGGTTGTATAGCAATTGTCATTACCAAACTTGGCTTTTGCTTCAGGATCTTTGAAACAGAAACCTTTAGACGCATAAATCACGTCATGATCATTTTTTAATTTTTTGCACTCTTGTTCAGATGCAAGAACCGATGTTGAAGCCCCGAACAAAGTTGCAAAGCCAATCAATGCTGCAACAGAAAATTTCTTCATGAGAGTTTCCTCTGGGTTATCCACTATATGTGCCTGCCTACTAGTCACAATATGAGGTTTCGTTATCATTATTCAATGGCGAGATATTACTCGATGGTAATATTACTCCATGATTCATACATTTTCACAGCACTGGAAAAATCACTGTTTTTATCCGACAGATCGCTGGCCGCCTGAATCAGATTCTGGGTCAACGAGAGCACAGGCGCAGAAAGTTTGGCTTCACGTGCAAGGTCGATTGCAATGCCTGTATCTTTGGCCAAGAGTGGCAGGGCAAAGGTTACAGGAAAACTGCGGTTTAAAATACGCTGTGGCAATACGGTTTCAGTCACCATACTTTTACCACTTGAAGCATTAATACAATCCAGTGCTTCATGCAGGTTTACCCCATGCGCTTTCAAGGTAGTAAAGCCCTCAGCAACGGCACACAGGTTTACAGCCATTAACATATTATTTACGGCCTTCACTGCAAAACCCGCGCCAGATTCACCGACATGCTTGATCAGCTTGCCAAAAGCCTGCATCGCAGGAAGGGCTTTTTCATAACCCTGCACATTACCGCCTACCATCACGGTTAAAGTGCCATTTTCAGCGCCAATGGTTTGACCGCTGACCGGTGCATCCAGAAAGATTACCCCATGTTCAGCCAGTTGTACTGCCAGTTTTTGGGCAGAATCCGGTACACCACTGGTGCAGTCGACCCAGACTGAACCGGATTTAAGCGACAGATTTTCCAGAAGTCGTTCAACGTCAGCGCTGGTGGGCAGGCAAGAAAAAATTACATCTGCCTGTACGGCCTGTTCCAGTGTGACGGCTTGGGTGCCATATTCAGCCGCATGTTGCTCTGCTTTGTTAAAGCTGCGGTTCCAGACATAGACCGTATCAAAATGCTTGGGTAAGTGTGCTGCCATACGAAAACCCATTGCACCTAGGCCGATAAATGCCACTGACTGAATCATGCTGTACCCTCTGAATATGTTTAAAGCTATTTAATATTTTTTTCTGGTGCGGGGAATCTACACTAAACATCAAGACGTGTAGAGCGCTGCACCAGCCAGGTCGTCATTTTGGGCCAGAATGTATTTGCCGTTTTCTGGTTCGACATTAGTCCAAGATGACCACCCGGTATAAGAGTAAACGTCTTATCTTGGCTACTTGTCAATTCCATCAAAGGCTTAGCTGACTGTTCTGTGACAATCTGATCGGTTTGACCTGCACCTACCAACAGGGAGCAGCTGATATTTTTAAGATCAACGACACGGCCATCCAAAGTGATAGAACCCTGTTTTAAAGGATTTTGCAGCCATAAATGCAGCACCATGTCCTGATTAATCCCACCTGGATAATCAATCATCTTGTTCAGGAAATTTCCCATGGTGGCGTGTTCATAGACATCTTCGACATGATCTAGATTTAACAGAAACTGTTTCTGGCTTTTGAGCCAGCCAATCGGATCGAGTAATTTAAAGCCCAAGGCATTTACAATACCCGGCGTATGAATATATTGCTTTGGAATCAGTCCTTGATGAATGGCTTGTTGCAGATTTTTGTTTTTAGAAATTAGTTTGTTTGTCGTAGAAAAAAGTTTGCCGACACGTCCTGACGCATAACTGTCGATAGGACTGCCCACCACGATCAGATTCTTGACATGTTCAGGCGAATGCAGGGCGGTATAGAGCGTGACAAACACGCCAGCCATACTCCAGCCATGCAGGGAAATGAACTGACTGCCCGAATGCTTGCAGATGGTTTCAATGGATTGAGGAATGGCTGCATCAATAAAAGATAAAAAGTTCAGGTGGCGATGTTTAAAGTTAAAACGTTTCCATTCCACCAGATAGACATCAAAACCGCTATGCTGAAAATGCTTGACCAGAGAGCGATAAGGATACAGATCATAGATATCCATATTAATGGCTAACGGTGCGATGAAAACCAGAGGCTCCTTATATTTTTTCTCAGGTGAAGCGTAATAACGAATCTTGCAAAACTCGGTGCCGGCAATATATTCAAAAGGGGTTTTTTGCGACAGGATCAGTGAGGAGGCATTAAACACCCGGGTGCTGAGGTGTTTCAATTTTTTTTGCTGGCGCTGAAAGTTTTGTTTTAACTGAATCATGTAAATAAAATATCCGTATCCGCGGGAGGATTGATCGAAGTCTAAGCAATAATCGCTTATTATGCCTTGACCTGAAATAGCTTAGGCGCTCAAAATGTTGGCAAATTTTTACAAAAGGCAGCCTGAGGGCTGAGGTAAAGCGATGAGCCAGCAAGACGATATTTCTTACCAATTAGAAACTTTAGCCATTCGTACCGGTCATACCCGCACTTTTGAAGGTGAGCATGGCGAACCGATTTTTCTAACATCGTCTTTTGTGTATGAAAATGCTGCAGAAGCCGCAGCTAAATTCTCAGGCCAGGAACCGGGCAATATCTATTCTCGCTTTACCAATCCGACCGTTGCCATGTTTGAAAAGCGTCTAGCTGCACTTGAAGGTGCAGAGCGCGCCGTCGCCACCAGTTCGGGTATGGCAGCCATTATGGCAGTGATGATGGCTTTTTTAAAAGCGGGTGATCATGTGATCTGTTCACGTGCTGTCTTCGGCTCTACGGTTTCCATGTTTGAAAAATATGTCGCAAAATTTGGCGTCAGCGTTGATTTCGTTGATTTGACCGATCTTGATGCATGGAAAAATGCCATCAAGCCTGAAACAAAAATTCTCTTTGTTGAATCTCCATCGAATCCTTTAGCGGAAGTAGCCGATATACAGGGACTCGCTGATATTGCGCATGCCAATGATGCCTTGCTGGCGATTGATAACAGCTTCTGTACACCGGTGTTACAACAACCACTCAAATTTGGTGCAGACCTGGTGGTGTATTCTGCGACTAAATATCTGGATGGCCAAGGCCGTGCGCTAGGTGGTGCTGTTGTTGGTAATCACAAGTTACTAGAAGAAATCTTCGGTTATGTGCGTACTACCGGCCCATCAATGAGCCCATTCAATGCCTGGGTTTTCCTGAAAGGCTTGGAAACACTACGTTTACGTATGCGTGAACATTCGGCAAGTGCTCAGCAACTGGCTGAATTTTTGAACCAGCATCCAAAAGTGGAAAAAGTATATTATGCGGGCTTGCCTGAACATGTCGGTCATGAACTGGCAGCCAAACAGCAGAGCGGTTTTGGCGGTATTGTGTCTTTTGAAGTCAAAGGTGGCCGTGAGGAAGCATGGACTGTCATCGACAATACCCAGTTTATCTCGATTACCGGTAATTTGGGCGATGTGAAATCGACCATTACCCATCCGGCAACCACGACACATGGTAAATTGTCGCCTGAAGCCAAAGAAGCTGCCGGTATTCGCGAAGGTTTGATTCGCGTATCTGTTGGTTTGGAAGAGATTGGTGATATTATCCAGGATATTCGTCGCGGTTTAGACCTGATTTAATTTTATAAATTTATGTTCGGAGATATTTATGAACATTAACATGTTGATGCAGCAAGCTCAGCGCATGCAGAAAGAAGTTGAAAACAACGTAAAAAAAGCCAAAGAAGAGCTTGCGCAAACTGAAGTGCATGCCGAGGCGGGTGGCGGTCTGGTGAAAGTAACCATGACTTGCCGTAACGTAGTGAAGCGTATCGAAATCAATCCTGAATTACTTCAGGATGATCCAGACATGATCGAAGACCTGATTGCAGCAGCAATGAATGATGCAGCACGTCAGGCAGAAGTGGTATCTGACGAAAGAATGAAAGCAGCGAACTCAGGTATGGGTTTACCGCCTGGTCTTGCAGGTATGTTCTAAGGAAGAATGCGCAATGTTTAGTGATCGTTTTGATCAACTCGTTCAAGCATTACGCATTTTGCCAAGCGTTGGGCCAAAATCGGCTCAACGTATGGCATTGCATATGATCATGAAAAATCGTGAGGGTGCTATTGGTCTGGCACATGCGCTGACTGAGGCAACCAATCACATTCATGAATGTTCAGTCTGTCATTCTCTGACCGAAGACGAAGTCTGCAATATTTGCAGCTCTCTGGATCGTGATGATGAACTGCTCTGTGTAGTGGAATCACCTGCAGATGTCATGGCGATTGAGCAAAGTGGTAGTTTCAGAGGTAAATATCATGTATTGGGCGGACATTTATCGCCACTGGATGGTATTGGTCCCGAAGAAATCGGTATTCCGTACTTATTGCATCGTTTGGCCAATGGTCAGGTGAAAGAAGTGATTCTGGCAACCAATGCCACGGTAGAAGGTCAGGCTACGGCGCATTATCTGGTTGAGGCCAGTAAGCATTTGCCGATCCAGATGACCCGAATTGCCCAGGGCGTACCACAAGGTGGTGAGCTGGAATATGTCGACAGTCATACCTTGAGTCAGGCAGTACATAACCGGATGCGCATGAAGTAAGCTAAGCTTAAATATCTTGTTAGTTTTAATATAAAAAAGATATTAATTAGAATATAAATCCTGATAAGTAAGCGCCATTTTTTAGGAAATAGGGCAGAATTGACGTTATTTTTTATACAAAAATTCTATAGATCAGTTAATATGGATCTATCGAGAATCTAATCTTAGACTCAGTTCTATGTTTCAATTTATTCAACATCAAAACGACTTAACTCATGTACTGAAGCTGATGGATCAGAATTCAGTTTATGGGCTGGATACCGAGTTTATCAAGGTTGATACCTTATGGCCTAAGCTGGGTGTTTTTCAGATTAACGTAGACAACAAGGTCTATTTGTTGGATGGAACCACGCTGGATCTGACTGAGTTCCTTAATAAAATTTTTAACGCACAGCAGAATATTTTTCACGCTTGTAGTGAAGATATCGACCTGATCTATCACTATACCCAGAAGAAATCGCTGAGTAATGTATTTGACACTCAGGTTGGCATGTCTTTTCTTGGGCATGGTCTGCAAGTCAGCTATCAAAATGCATTGAAGCAGATGCTGGAAGTCGATATCGAAAAAGACCAGACCCGTTCTGACTGGTTGGCGCGTCCACTCAGTTCCGAACAGTTGCTCTATGCTGCCAATGATGTGCATTATCTGGTGCAACTGTCAGAGAAAATTAAACAGGATCTGGATTCGAAAGATCTGCTGGATTTTGCCTTGCAAGATTGCCGTTTTCTGACTCAGGAAATTGGCGAAGATACCCCAACTGCCTTGTTGTATCAGGATGTCGGCAATTACCGGCATTCACGCCGTCAGCTGATGCAATTGCAGCAATTAATGGTTTGGCGTGATCAGATTGCCAAAGCACTGAATCAGCCACGCAGTTTCATTTTGAAAAATGCCAGCATGATTGATCTGGTGGAAAAATTCCCGCGCAATAATTTCCAGCTGAGTCATGTGAAAGACATTCGTTCGAATGTGGTTCGTGAGCATGGCAAAACCATTTTAGATTTACTGAAATTCCTGCCGGAGCCGGCAAACTGGCCTTTACGTCTGGCACGTCCAATTCGCCATTCTTCCAAAGATATCGGCGAAAAAATTGATTCAATTATTCAGAATGTCGTCAATGAAACCTCAATTCCGAAAGAAGTGCTGATGCGCAAGAAATGGTTGAATGCACTGTATCAGCATGTAGTTTTTCACAAGGATGAACAGGATCTGCCGGATTATCTGCTTGGGTGGCGCTATGAGTTATTAACTCGGCCACTGATTCAGGTATTGCATCAGGACGAATCTTATCTGTCTACCCAGATGAAAGTCAGCGAGTGATTAGCTACAGGATTGGTTAAAGAAAAAGCAATTATACAAAATCACGACTGATGCATGAGACGTGGCTAATGTTTCTGTCTTTTTTTTGATGTATCCTTGCGGTTGTTTTTCCAGAAAAGTCGTTTGAAATATGCAAGTGTCTATCTACAAATCCAGTAAAAAAAGTGAAATGTATCTGTATGTGGCGCGTCCTGCGAATGAAAGCGAAGCTGAAACATTCGAACCTTTAAGCGTATTGACTGAAGCAGTACAGGCAGCATTTGGACGTGCGACTTTTGTCATGCATCTTGAATTAAGCGAATCACGTAAACTGGCACGTGCCAATGTCTTGCATGTCATGGATTCTATTGAAACCCGCGGTTTCTTCCTGCAAATGCCACCAGAAGGCTTGATTGATCCAAATGCGGTCGCACCAGAAGGTTTACGCGGTGCTTAATGTTAATTCAGGAGTTGTGAAATGAATGGTTATGTGGCTGTATTAGACTCAATTCCTGAACAGAGCATTGCCGTAGCAGTTTATTTGCTCGGCAGCCTGATTGCTTTATGGTGCTGGTATGGCGTAACCAAACGTCTACCTAAACCTATGGGCGGTTTTTTGTGGATTGTGGCCTTTGCCATTCTGTTGACACCGACGGTATCTGAGGGGGCGAATGCTTCTATTGCACCTGCGATCTTCGGTCTGTTATTTGGGGTGTTTACCAAAGAGCAATCCCTGGTTTGGATTAATGCGTCACTTATTTTATTTGTCATTGGGATCGGATCTGTGATTGGCTATTGCTGGTCGACTTATGTGTCGAACAAAAGCAATATTCGTGTTCACGAGAAAAGTTCACCGCTGTAAGTAAAAAATAAGGTTCAATCATGTCTGCTGATATTCAACAATTTTCAGGTACCGATCAGTACATCGCGACTGACAGTTTAAAACTTGCGGTGAAAGCTGCACGCAGTTTGCAAAAACCGTTGCTGGTCAAAGGGGAGCCGGGTACAGGTAAGACTTTACTGGCCGAGCAAGTCGCACAAAGTCTGGGTTTAAAATTGATCACCTGGCACATCAAGTCTACTACCAAAGCACAGCAAGGTCTGTATGAATATGATGCAGTATCGCGCTTGCGCGATAGCCAGTTGGGTGATGACCGTGTCTATGACATCAAGAACTACATCAAGCCGGGCAAATTGTGGGAAGCATTTACCAGTGAAGAACGCTGTGTTCTGCTGATTGATGAAATTGACAAGGCAGACATCGAGTTTCCAAATGACTTGCTGCATGAACTCGATAAAATGTCGTTCTATGTGTACGAGACAGGCGAGACCATTACCGCAACTCAGCGCCCAATCGTGATCATTACCTCAAATAATGAAAAAGAATTGCCAGATGCTTTCCTGCGTCGTTGCTTCTTCCATTACATCGAATTCCCAGATGAAGCCACCATGCGTGAAATCATTGATGTGCATTTTGCCAATATTTCGACCACACTGGTGAATGAAGCCTTACAGGTTTTCTTTAAATTGCGCCAGATTCCGGGTTTAAAAAAACCACCTTCAACGTCTGAACTGATCGACTGGCTCAGTCTACTCATGGCTGACGACATGCCGGAAGATATTCTGCGCAATACTGATAAATCTAAAGCAATTCCACCTTTGTACGGTGCATTAATCAAGAATGAGCAAGATGTGCAGTTGCTCGAACGTCTAGCATTTATGTCACGTCGTTAAGGGAGAAACACGCATGTTTGTGCGACTGTTTTATACCTTACGCAAATACGGTGTACCGGTATCGACCCGCGAACTGATTGATCTCAATCAGGCAGTTGCCGCAGGACTGGTCTTTGCCGATCAGGACGAGTTCTATCAGCTTGCCAAAACTATAATGGTCAAGGACGAGCGCTATTTCGACAAGTTCGATCGCGCCATGAAAGACTATTTTGATGGTATCGCGACCTTTGATCTGGATGAGCTGCTAAATCAGGTGCATAAGCTGCCCAAAGACTGGTTTGATCTCGAATTACTCGAGAAGCATCTGACCCCGGAGCAGCGCGAAGAGCTGAAAAAGGCCGGTTCCCTGGAAGAACTGATGAAAATGCTGGAAGAGCGCCTGCGCGAACAGCATAAAAAACATCAGGGTGGTAACAAGATGATTGGTACCGGTGGGACTTCACCCTTTGGTGCTTATGGCGATCATCCTGAAGGTGTGCGTATTGGCGGGCCGGGGCGTAAGCGTTCTGCGGTGAAAGTCTGGGAGCAGCGTCAATACCGCAATCTGGACGATGAGCAGATTTTGGGTAGCCGCCAGATGCAGATGGCATTGCGCCGTTTGCGTAAGTTTGCCCGTCAGGGTGCAGCCGAAGAACTGGATATTGATGGTACGATTCGTGAAACGGCTAAGCAGGGTATTCTGGATGTACAATT
Source organism: Acinetobacter sp. CIP 102136 (assembly GCF_000369685.1). Lineage (GTDB taxonomy): Bacteria > Pseudomonadota > Gammaproteobacteria > Pseudomonadales > Moraxellaceae > Acinetobacter > Acinetobacter fasciculus. The sequence continues at coordinate 1,142,887 of NZ_KB850142.1, read as the reverse complement.
GGTACCGGAGCGCCGTAACCGTATTAAAGTACTAATGCTGTTTGATATTGGCGGATCGATGGATGCACATATCGCTCAGTGTGAAAAACTGTTTAGCGCCGCCAAAACCGAATTTAAGACTCTGGAATATTTCTATTTCCATAACTGTCTGTACGACTATGTCTGGAAAGATAATGTCCGTCGTTCCAGCTCGCGCATGAATACTTGGGATCTGTTCAATACCTATGGACGGGATTACCGGGTGATTGTAGTGGGTGATGCCAGCATGGCACCCTATGAGTTGAACTCCGTCGGTGGTTCGGTCGAATACATGAATGATGAAGCAGGACAGGTCTGGTTACAGCGTCTGCGTCAGCATTTTGATAAAACCGCCTGGCTCAATCCTGAAGAAGAAAAATACTGGCATTACACGCATACTATTGGTCTGATTAAGCAAATCTTTGAAGATCATATGTTTCCAATGACCTTAAAAGGCATTGAGGATATGACCAAATATCTGGCGCGTTGATTCCATTTATCTATAAGTGACTTTATCTATAGTTATTAGTGCTTTAAAACGAATTATTCTAGTATAAAGTCACTTGTTATACCTTATTCCAATATTCAGGAATTATTATGGCTCATCAAATTAATGGTATTGCGTTACCGAATGAAGAGGGTTTTTTTGGTCAGTATGGCGGTCAGTTTATTCCACCCGATCTGAAACAGGCCATGGATGATATTAATATGGCCTATCAGGAAATTCGTCAGACTGAAGAGTTTCAGAATGAATTGAAAGATCTGTTTGCCCATTATGTCGGTCGCCCAAGTCCTTTATTTCATGCCAAACGTCTTTCTGAACAGCTTGGCGGGGCGCAGATTTATCTGAAACGTGAAGATCTGAACCATACCGGGGCGCACAAGATCAATCATTGTCTGGGTGAAGCTTTACTTGCGAAATATATGGGCAAGACCAAAGTCATTGCAGAAACCGGTGCCGGCCAGCATGGTGTTGCTTTGGCAACTGCATGTGCCTTGGTGGGTATCCCATGTGAAATTCATATGGGGCAAGTAGATATTGAAAAAGAGCATCCAAACGTCGTCAAGATGAAAATTCTGGGTGCCAAGCTGATTTCTGTGACGCGTGGTACAGCCACACTCAAAGATGCAGTCGACAGTGCTTTTGAAGAATATTTGAAAGATCCGAAAAATTACATCTATGCTATCGGTTCGGTGGTTGGACCGCACCCATTCCCGATGATGGTTCGTGACTTCCAGTCGATTATTGGCGATGAAATTAAAGTTCAGGCCAATGAACGTTTTGGTGCAAATCCTGATTATGTTGTTGCCTTTGTTGGTGGTGGTTCTAATGCAGTAGGCGCATTCACTGCATTTTTAAATGAACCCGATGTGAAACTGGTTGGCGTTGAGCCGGCAGGTCATGGTTTAGATACCGATATGCATTCAGCTACTTTGACCTTAGGTAAACCGAGCCAGTTACATGGTATGGCCTGTTATGTGCTAGAAGATGAACAGGGCGAGCCATTGCCAGTGCATTCAATTGCTTCTGGTCTGGATTATCCGGGTGTGGGGCCGCAGCATAGCTTGCTGAAAGATTTGGGTCGGGTAGAGTACACCACTGCCACCGATCAGGAATGTCTGGATGCATTCATGACCTTGTCACGTGTAGAAGGCATTGTACCTGCACTAGAAAGTTCGCATGCGGTGGCTTGGGCCATTCGTGAAGCGGGTAAATTGCCAAAAGATATCAAGATTGTAGTGAACCTATCGGGTCGTGGTGATAAAGACTCAGATTATGTTGCAGAAAAATTAGGTCTCAACTGATTTTAGTCAAAATGTTCATATAAAAAATCCCGGTACATGTGCCGGGATTTTTTATGCATCAGATATAAAACTTTATTTTGTATCATTTAAGTGATCTTCAAATGCCTTAGAGAAAGCTAGATGATGTTTTAACCTGAGATATATTGCTGTAACTGTTCAATCAATTTGCGTTGGTCATCCATGGCGGCCTTGACCAAATCCCCAATTGAAATCAGACCGATCAGTTTTTCATGTTCGACCACAGGTAAGTGGCGTAGGTGGCGTTCAGTCATCAAAGATAAACAGTCTTCTACGCTAGTAGCTGTATTTACGGTAATCACTTTAGAGGTCATGATTTCATTAACAGTGGTGTCGAATGAGGTTCTTTGCATCAGGGCGATCTTACGCGTGTAATCCCGCTCTGACAAAATCCCCACCACGTTGTCTTCATGGGTTACCACAAGCGCCCCGATTCCTTTATCTGCCATCAAAGTGATGGCCTCTAAAACGGTAGAATCTGGACGGATGGTATAAATAGCTTGATGTGTTTTTTCACTGAGCACCTGTGCCACATTGGTCATGCTTAATCATCCTTATTGGTCAATTTATTATTAATCCTAGAGTATGTATTCAACCTGAACATCTCTAAGTGTTTAGGTTTTAGTCTTTATAAATAGCATGTTATTTAAGCAATGTGCAGTCTTTGTTGCGAAAAAAACAGATGACGCATCTGTGCAGCAGTCAGTTTGAGTTTGGTTCCATTGGTGTTGAACAGGGCTGGCGTAACATTCAGTCGAGACAGGGTCGGCAATAATGCATTTTCAAAATCTTCAGAATTGATTTTACGCGGAATGTAATCCGGCCAATGTTGCTGGGCATAATTTTTAGCATCCAGCGGATTGAGCCAGAATGGAAAGATACAATCTTCCTGGTCACGCATCATCGCCCAGCCTTGGTGATATGCGCCCCATAGCTCGCCACAATTCATCAAAGATTTAAGCATCGTGATCTTTAACAGAAAGTTTTTGCAGATCGGATCAAATTGAATAATTTTTCGTGGTTTCATTAGAATAAAGTGCTATTGGAGTTCAGGCTCTATTCTAGGAACTTTATATGAAATTACTGTTTCAGCTTTGCAAGGATTCGTAAGAAAATATGTATTGATTGCTATTTATTGAAAAAAGGGCTGAAAAAAACGCCACCTAGGTGACGTTTCTTTATGCTTGCATGGTGGCCATGTTTTGCCAGTACTGGGCTTTGAGTGAATCTCGTTCTACACGGAAACCTTGATAATAAAGTTCTGCTAAAAAAAGCGCTGCTTTACCATGGCCAGCACGAGCGGCTTCTTCAAGCTGTTTTACCGCATCAGCAAAGTTCATTTGCGATTGAATGGTATTCACGGCATCTGCGTACAGATGTTCCAGATCGTGTTGAGAGAGTTGATGTATCATATAAAAACTCCTTAATTTTAATTATGATTACAGGATAGACTATTTAGTCTAAATACAAATATAAATTAGTATTGTTAAACTAATATTACAAAATAATGGAAAAGTCAACTATTCGATTTTATTCGTTTACTTCAGTTATAGTTTAACTGATTAAACTATACACAACTATAAATATTATTAAGCTACATTGTAAATGGATAGCAAACAATAAGGAGAAGGCCATGATGACAAGAACTTTAGATGGTGTGAAATTTGATATGCCTCCGACTGCAGGTCAAATTATGGAACTTGCCGATTTGCATCGTAAAAAACTCGATCAAGCTATATTCAGTAAACATACCCATCTAGGCGATTATGGGCTGGCACAACGTAAAGAAGTATATGATTTTACTCGTGCGCTGGATGAAAACCAGCGTGAGCAGTTTTATAAACTCTATAATGGTGAGCTGGTCCGAATTGCAGATGAGGATCGCTTACATCCGCCTGAAGCAGAAGCCGGCTTAAGTAAATTTGCAATTGCACTGGTATTGCTTGTTGTTGCATTGGTACTGTATTCAACAATTATTACCAGAATCATGAATTAGTCCTCGAAATAGCAGGATTCAGCTCTTATGAATATTCAGTGCGCTGACTTGAACTTATGTAACTGCGACCATACACTACCTCTAACCTGAGGTAGTGTATGTCTATAGATACAGAAAAACTAAGCCAATTTTTCAGCAGAATCAAACTGGAACAGATTTATAACAGTGTGGTTATTTTTATTATTGCGGTCATTCTACTTTTAGCCGCATTTGCTTTATATCGTCCGCTTAGCCTTTCCCAAGTCACCCAGATTCAACAACTGTCTAAACAGCAAAACCTTCCCCAAACCCAAGATATGGCACTCGCCTTGTTAGAGCAGCAGCATATCCGTCGTGGGCAGTACCTTAAATTGATGCAGGCTTATCAGCAGGAATCGCTTCGGGCACGTCAGCTTCCGCCGGTCTCTGTGGAGATGCCTTAGGCATAGGATTTGTTGGTAGGTAATAATTGGCATCCATTAAATTCTGTTCCAAACGCATTTTCAAAGCATTTTGATCCAGTTCTTTATTGACAACGACCAGGGTTAAGCGATCAGGATGAAAATGCTTGCGCACTGCATTTTGTACATCTGCCGCTGTGATTTTAGCCAAGCGTTCTGGATAACTGGATAAATAATCAGTTTGCTCACTATAAAAACCCATATTGCCTAGCTGGGCATTAATGGTGGCATTACTGCTGTAATTATTAGGAAAAGCACGTAACATGCCTGCTTTGGTTTCTTCCAGACGCTGAGTATCAATAGGTTGACTGACAAAGTTGATAAATGCTTGATGTGCGACCTGAATGCTATCTAGCAGTTGATCCTGACGCGTGGAATACTTAAAGCTGAATACGCCCGGTGCCTGACTAAAGCTCAACGAACTATAAGCGCCATAAGTAAAACCACGTTTCACCCGCAGTTCCTGCATCAATACCGCATTAAATCCGCTACCGCCAAACATGCGATTGGCGACCTCTAAAGCCAGTTTATCTTCAGTAAAGCGAGTTGGGCCTAAATGCCCAAAGGTGACATGCGCCTGAGACGAGTTATAGGGTAGATGTACCACTTCAAAACCAGATTGAGTTTCAGGTTGTGGCAATCGCACTGCTTTTTGCCCTTGGGGTAAATTACCGGCAATGCGTTCAGACAGTTCCAGTGCCTGTTTCGGGCTGAGTTTTCCAGTAATGGAAATATTCATATTTTGCGCCACCAAAAACTGATCACGAAATTTTTTCAATAATTCTGCGTTAATTTTCTTGGTACTGCCTTGGGTACCAGTGATTGGTTCTGCATAAGGGTGTTGACCATATAGGGCACGATAAAAACGGATATCCATGAGTCGGCTTGGATTTTCCTGCAGCTGTTTTTGTCCCACTTGGGTATTGCTTAAAGCCAGATTAATGCTGGATGGTTTAAATGATGCATTCTTGAGAACCTCCATCAGCATGCCCAATGCGGGTTCCAGTTTTTCCGGGTCTGAAAGCGTACGCAGACGAACCACAAACATATCCCGATAGGCTTGTACGCTGAATTGTGCTCCGGTTTGGTCAAAAACTTCCGCCACCTGATTGGCGCTATATTTGTCGGTTCCTTCACGCATCAACTTGGCTGCCATATTGGATAGACCATATAGGCCTTTGGCAATTTCCTGATCACGGGCCGAACCGGCATTAAAGGTCAGCTGGATATCTACCATGGGAAGATCTTGCGTTTCAACAAACAGCGTGCGTACTTTGTAGCGATTGTTTAGATCATGAATATAAGGCGCCTGAAAATCCCGTTGCTGATTAATATTTTTTAAGCTTTGCAGCAAAGGGATAGACTGTAACTGACTCGGATTATCATTTTGGTTAGGCTGGGGATCCAGATAGTTTTTTGCATGGGTAGCCGAGCTAAGACTTAAAATTGAAATAAGCAAAAATGAACGAAGTTGAAGCATTATAATCCCCGTTGCTGGGTGTTTTGTTCAGGAGAGAGATAAAGCGTGCTGAGATTTTCACGTACAAAATAGGCGTTTGCGACACGCTGGATATCCTGAACGCTGACACTTTCAAAGTGTTTCGGTAATTCATCCATCAGGCGATAACTCAAGCCATTGACTTCCAGATTGCCAATCATTTTGGCTTGTCCGGCAATATCATCCTGGCTATAGATCAAATTGGAAATAAAGCGGGTACTGATACGATCCACTTCCTGTTGGGTCATCGCTGTAGTTTTAAGTAAATCCACTTCATCCTGAATTGCTTGTTGTGCTTCTTGCAAAGAGATGCCCGGCGCAGGTAAGGTAGAAATACCAAACAGGCTGTCGCCGCGATTATAGGGATCATAAGAAACGCTGACAGAGGTCAGAATTTTACGATCACGTACCAATCGGTCTTGCAGGCGCGAAGAAATGCCACTGTCCAAAAGACTGCGAATAATGGTCAAGGCATAAGCATCTTGGGGGTTTTTGGCAGTGCCAAGGGATTTTACATTCCAGGTCATGTACAGATTGGGCACCTGAACATTGCTATTGATCTCCATATGGCGATAACCCAAACGCTCAAACTCCAGTACATCATTGCGTGCTGGGGTTGGACGCGCGGGAATGTCAGCAAAATATTTTTGTACCTGAGCCAAAGCAGCTTCAGATTCTACGTTCCCCACAATCACCAGAATGGCATTATTCGGACTGTACCAGTCCCGATACCATTTTTTGACATCATTCAACTGAATATTATTCAGAGTTTTCATGTGTCCAATCACCGGCTGGCGATAATGACTGGTCGGATAACTGATCCATTTAAACCGTTCAAAGGCTTGCGCCCGCGGATTGTCGTCGGTGCGTTGGCGCCGTTCTTCCATCACCACTTTAATTTCTGGCTCGAAGTCCTGCTGTCGAAGCAGTAAATTACTCATCCGATCAGACTCAAGTTCCAAGGCCATAGGAAAATAGGCCTTAGGATAGAGCTGATAATAATTGGTGTAATTGGTAAAGGTAGCCGCATTGATGCTGCCGCCATAAATCCGGCTCAGGCGAGTAAATTCATCATTTGGAACTTTATGGGTGCCTTTGAACATCATATGTTCAAGTGCATGTGAAACTCCCAGAATATTTCCAGATTCATCGCTGCTGCCAACTTTGTACCAGATTTGTGTCATTACCATGGGCGCACGATGGTCTTCCCGAATAATGACTTTTAAACCATTACTTAACGTGGTTTCAAAAGTAGTCCGTGACAATTCGCTTCGGGTTTGTGCCTGAGCCGAGCTAAAACTCAGACTGAGTAAGACTGCTGCGCCGAGTGGATAAAGCGTCTGTTTGATCATTTGCGAGAAAGAGGAGATAGTCAAAAAGGTGATGAACACTAGATCTCCTGAAATAGGCATTTGTATTTAGAGTTATTTTTAATAAATGTGTGCTTGAAAGCAACCGAGAGCTGTAGCTTTTTGGTATGTTTGTCCAGCATTTGCATTGCTAGCTGCAAAGCAGGCAAGTTATGGTAGAATCTGGGTTTTTAACGCAATGCTTTTCAAGGATTCGGCATGCAACAGCAATCTAATGGGCAAAACAAATTTTTGATTGATGCTGATATCGGAGATGATGATGTCACATTACCGAGCTTACCTGCGGTCAATGTGCCTATCGTAGAAACGCCAAGCGAAACAGCTGTAGTTTCTGCACCTGTCGAAACAGAAACTGAAAATGAAGATTCTGCTGCGAAAGCTGGCTTCTTTAGCCGTATGAAAGTGGGTTTAACCAAAACCCGTAAAAACCTTGCCGATGGGATGGTGAATATCCTGATCGGCGGTAAAGAAATTGATGATGAATTATTAGAAGAAGTCGAAGAGCAGCTTCTGGTAGCAGATATTGGTGTGGAAGCCACCAAGACCATTATTGCTAACCTGACTGAACGTACGGCACGTGGTGATTTGATCTATTCGCATTCACTCTATAAAGCGCTTCAGGAAGAACTGGTGGCTTTATTGGCACCACGGGTAAAACCGCTGCATATTGATCCGAATAAATCGCCTTATGTGATTTTGGTAGTTGGTGTGAATGGTGTCGGTAAAACGACTACCATTGGCAAGTTGGCAAAGCGCCTGCAAGGTGAAGGCAAGACCGTCATGTTGGCAGCAGGCGATACTTTCCGTGCGGCTGCAACTGAACAGCTCCAGATCTGGGGTGAGCGTAATAATATTGCGGTTGTTGCTCAGGGTCATGGTGCTGACTCAGCTTCAGTGATTTTCGATGCTTTTGAAAGTGCGCGTGCCAAAGGTGTGGATGTATTGATTGCAGACACAGCGGGTCGTTTGCATAACAAAGGTCATTTGATGCAGGAATTGACCAAAGTAAAACGTGTGATGCAGAAAATTGATGCCACTGCGCCACATGAAGTGATGTTGGTGGTCGATGCCGGTACTGGTCAGAATGCCATTAATCAGGTCGAGATGTTTGATGAGGCAGTAGGCTTGACGGGCTTAACTATTACCAAACTTGATGGTACTGCCAAAGGTGGGGTACTGTTTAATATCGCCAGTCGTACTCATGTGCCGATTCGCTTTATTGGTGTGGGTGAAAAAATTGATGACTTGCGTCCATTCTCTGCCAAATCTTTTGTTGCTGCATTATTTGAAACTGAAAAATAAATAATGCGCAATGCTTCACACAAACTCCGCCAAGTGCGGAGTTTGTTGTTTTTGCCTGGTTTGAGTGTTGTAAAAATCAACAGCAAAACCACCACTAAATCTGCTCATCTCAACAAAGGCCTTATAATTGTAGGGGATTCTCTAAGCTGATTTGGCTTGTTTTTTGTGGGGTAGAAAATGGCATTGCTAAATAAGATTGGTCAGGTATTAACAAGCGATATAACCAAGGATTTTAAATTTTCAAGAAAAAATAAACTGAATGATGATTTAGAATTGACTTTTGTCGATCAATTGAAAAAGCGCCGTAGTATCGATCAACTCGGTAAGCGGGTACATTCTAGTCAGGCTTATCTTAGCGAAATCATTCAGGAAGCAGTGCGGAGTTGTCCTTCGGCTTATGATTCTCAAACTACGCGCATTGTGGTGTTATTCGCAGATTCTCATCATCAATTCTGGGAAATTGTGAAACAGGTACAGCGTCAGCATATGCCGGCATATATTTACGAAGGGATGGAAATCAAGTTGAATCAATGTGCTGCTGCCTATGGCACGGTTTTGTTTTATAAAGATCAAGCCGTGATTCAACAATTGCAAAAGAAAATGCCATTAAATAGTGAGGATTTTCCAGCGTGGTCGGAACAAACTTCCGGTATGGCGCAATTTGCTGTGTGGATGACGCTGGCAGATTCTGGCTTAGGGGCATCCTTACAGCACTACAATCCACTGATTGATGAAAGGGTCGCTGAGCATTTTGAAATTGAAAAGAACTGGTTGTTGCGAGCCCAACTTTGCTTTGGATCAATTGAACAAACAGTAGAAGAAAAATTACAAAAGCCGGATCAGCACCGTTTCAAAGTATTTAATTAAAAGTTTATAGAGAACTTTATATGTGACAGCATGGAAGCTGCAGATAAAATCAGATACAAATACGCTACCCAGATCTAAATCTGATTGTTCTATAAATAAAACACATTGTTATCGAAATGCACCTGTCTTGGGTGCTTAAAGCACGTAGTATGACTTTATCGATTTTTTAATAATCAAAATATATAGAGGTGAATTCATGGCATTTTTAGATCAAATCAAACAACGCCGTAGCATTTATTCAATTGGAAAAAGTGTAGAGCTGGATCAAGCAGAAATTGAGAAAATCATTAAAGATGCGGTGAAGCACAGTCCGTCATCTTTTAACTCGCAAACCTCGCGTGTGGTGATTTTATTTGGTCAATCACATGATACTTTCTGGCATATTGTACGTGAAACTTTACGTGATCTGGTTTCAGCAGATGCATTTGAATCAACCAATAGCAAGATCAATGCTTTTGCTGCAGGTTATGGTACCGCACTGTTTTATGAAGACCAGAACGTGGTGAAGTCGATGCAGGAGCAGTTTGCACTCTATGCCGATAACTTCCCGGTCTGGTCTGAGCATTCTTCCGCTATTGCACAGTTTGCAACCTGGACCGCTTTGGCAGAAAAAAATATCGGTGCTTCATTGCAGCACTACAATCCAATTATTGATGAAGAAGTCGCACAAACTTTCGAGATTCCATCTCACTGGAAGCTTAGCGCTCAACTGGTATTTGGGTCAATTGAAGCACCTGCAGGTGAAAAAACCTTTATGGATGATGCAGAGCGCTTTAAGACTTTTGCATAAATGATTTTAGATTATAAAAAAAGAAGCACTTTGATGCTTCTTTTTTTATGTCTTAGAGTTGGATTTGGATTTGGATATGATATCTCTAGCAAATAAATGCTAAAAACACAGGCTGTATCGCTCTAGCTTATGTCATAAGATTGTCATTTAAGCGCGGCATAGTGCAGCTAATTTTTAATAAACAACCAAAAATGAGTAAAGGATATGGGTTTACGTATTGCGGCAACTGCAGCAGTGTTTCTGTTTAGCACATCAGTTTTTTCGGCAGTGACCGTAACAGTACCTGAAGAAATAAAAATTGTTGCTGTAAATGATCAGGAAGTGAATTCAGGTCTATTACGTTCTAATCAGACTTATAGCTTGGATGCAGGTGTAAATACGATCAGCGTACGCTATAACGAATTTTTCCAGCATTCAGATAATTCACATGACATTTTAAAGTCAGGTGTGGTTACGGTAAAAACACCAAGCCTCAAAGATGGAGAAACTTATCGTTTAGCACTCATTCAGGCGCCTAAAGATTTTGATGCAGCGCAAAAATATAAAGATCAGCCCATTATTGGTCTATATGATGCAAAAAATCAGCTCTTAGTCCAGCAGGCGGGCGCTAAAGATGGAGCGAAACCATGGTTTGGAAATCGTGTGCTGACTAAAAAAGTGGATATGACAACTCAAGCTGCGACACCAGTTAATCAACCTGCAGCTGTATATATTCAGTCAGCAGACCAGAATGATCAGCAGCTGATTCAATTATGGCAGAAGGCTTCTAAAGCTGAGCGTCAAAAATTTATGACTTGGCTCGCTGAGCAGGAAAATTAAAATATTTTGATGAAGAATCAAAAAGATCACCATTAAGGTGATCTTTTTTTATGAGACTAGGGCTGAAAAATTAATATTTGCTTAAACTTTTCATTCGGAATTAGGGTGTGTTGACACTTTTAGTTTAAAAAAATAGCGAAGTAGTAAAATCAAATCGCCAAACCCAATTTTACTATTCGCTATGCCTCGTACCATGCTGACAGATCAACACTGGCAAAAGTTGAAAGTTATTCTGCGTAATTTATCCATTCACCACAACTCAAATTTACGCAATTTTATTGAAGCTATTCTCTATAGAATTAGAACAGGCTGTCCGTGGCGAGATATTCCTTGTTGTTTTGGTCATTCAAACTCTATTTTCAAACGTTTTAATCGTTGGTCAAGCAACGGTAAGTTACTTAGATTATTCAAATTACTAGCCTCATGCCCCGATATGGAGTGGATTTTTATTGATGGCTCTCATGTACGTGCTCATCAACATTCTGCCGGTATAGCGAATCAATCTATTTCTAAAAGTGTAGGAGGAAACTCCTCAAAAATACATTTGATTGTTGATGCACATGGCAATCCTATTGATTTCATGATTACCGATGGAACCACACATGATGTTAAAGTTGCACCTGATTTAATATCAACATTAGATTTAAAAGAGACAAAAGTGGTATG
>NZ_KB850142.1:840621-865647 GCF_000369685.1 Acinetobacter sp. CIP 102136 | reverse complement strand
GATAATGTGATGGTTGAACGATTATGGCGGAGCGTTAAATATGAAGAGGTGTATCTCAAAGCTTATAGCAGTGTCACAGATGCGAAAAAGCAATTAAGTGCATATTTTGAGTTTTATAATTTGAAACGACCTCATTCGAGTCTAGACATGAGATACCGTCTTGGTAGTCAATCAGGTTTTGAGATTATTCGACCAATAAATAATCTCTTTGATAGGCAGTCTGATGTTTTAAAACGCCATAACACAGATGTATAAGCTTGCGCATTGCAGCACCTAAAGCACACATTTTATTTTTACCCTGGCTTAATAATCGTTGATATAAAGCTTCAATGTGTGGATTATATTTAATCGCTGTTAATGCTGACATATACAATACTGAGCGTATTTTACTGTCACCTGCTTTTGATAAGTGACTTTGCTTGTTGACTGAACTGCCAGACAACTGATGTACTGGAACCAAACCTACATATGCAGCAGCTTGACTTGCTTTTTCAAACTTGTGCGAATGAAATAACCCCAACAGTAATAAGCCTGATCGTTCACCGATTGAAGGAATAGTTTGCAGTAATTTCAAATCCTGTTTCAATGTTGGATCTTGATCTATGTGATTATTTATTAACTTATCAATATTTTCAAGTTGCTGATTTAAATACTCAATATTCTCTTCAAGTAATTTAATCACAACAACGGAGGTATGAGTGGACTGCGCCTTTTCAAGTCGATTCTTTTCCTGCAATAGACTACCTAGATAGACATCTCGTCTGCCTAGTAAAGCTTTTAATAATCTGACATTTTCAGGTTCAGGCTGCCATATGATTAACTTTGCGGTGTAACCATAACGTGAAAGAGCTTCACTATCAGCTTTATCCGTTTTATTTAGCATGGACATGCCTTTGGCAAAGGCTCTTACTCGTGAAGGATTAGCCACACAAACCTTTACACCTGCATCATATAGATAATATCCCAAATTCTCATGATAAACCGAAGTCGCTTCCATGATTGCTGTCACTTGATCAGGTTCAATTTTAAGAGTGATGAGCCATTTGAGCAGACTGCCAAAGCCACTTTCTGTATTAGTAAATATTTTATTTTTTCTTTTTCCAGTCAAACCTTGAGGAAAAATGCAACAATCTATTTTGGTTTTACTGACATCAATACCTAGCATAATCATGGTGATATTCCTTGAGTTTAAGCTATGATTTTTATCCCATTAACCATCATCTTACCTTGTGAATACAGCATCAAAGTGCTTAGTTACCGTTCAGAGTTGTATGAGGGATAAGGGCAAATTGTAGGTTTTATCTCAGGTTCAAATTTAAGATTTTAGCAGCACTCCAAACTCTACAATTTGCGTATAGTGGTAGCTAATCACTATATCAATCAAGATACAAGAAGCACTGCTTCGCAAGGCTAAATGAGTTTTACTATGATCAGCTACCCCAACAAAACAAGGTGGCTTAACTAGAGCGGAATATCACTTATAAATACGCTTTTAGTTGTTCAAACAAGTGGGACCACCTCTCTACAGCAGAATGAGATCGTTGAGAATAAACGGTTAGGTACAGTTCTGGCACATATTCAGCAACAGCATGAAGAGTTGGAAAAACAGAATAAACGTTCCCGTCTCAAGAAAAGTATGCCGAGTTGTAAAGCTCAGAAAGCTGTTATTGAACAAAGAAAGTTAAATCCTGTGCTTGACTCTTGTGGTTAAAAACAGGACATTTTAAATGGTTTATCGCATAGACATTTTAATTGGTGAATAACACAACCTAATATGTTCATATAACTGCATTCACCATATACTTATAGCTGCTGCTCAAGCAACTTAAACGTTAAAGCACTTCAAATTCAATCCGACGATTTCTCTTGCGACCATCAGCTGTTGCATTATCCGCTACAGGTTTACTTGAACCTGAGCCTTTAGTACTCAGTAAATGTGTTGGAACATTTTTTGCGATTAAATAAGATTTCACTGCTTCTGCACGTTGCTGACTCAACATGAGATTTTTATTAATATCGCCTGAACTATCCGTATGTCCAATAATCCGTATTTTTTTGCCGCTAACCTTATTTAAGGCACTGACCATTTCATCCAGAATTTGTATACCTGAGGTTGCTAATACTGCACTGCCAGATTCAAATTCAATAATCCGGTTCTTTAATGCAGCATCAATAATCCGCTGTTCGGCCTGATTGACTGAAAGCTGTGCATTTAAACGATAATTTTCAGGTATTAAACCCTTAAATTTTTCTGTAGTATCCTGAATTTCATAAAAATTTGATACTTTACCCGTTAGCTTAATATCAGAACCTTTAACCGTTAACGTTCCCTGTTTAACTTTTTTAAGGTCTTTATTAATCACATCACTGACTATATTCGACCAATCCGTTGATGCCACTACTTGACGAATCTGAATGCGATCTATCACATTTTCCTGACCATAATTTGAATGCAATTTCGCCAAAATAGCTTGCTTACTATTGTTATTCGGTACATTACCTTCAGCAATTACAGGTTGTGCATGCACATTAAAACCAATTAAAAAACAGGATAAAATAATGATTTTATTTAACTTTAAGTATTTATTTTTTATTTTCATTTTATGCTTCTATAAATGTTTATTTAATTAATTTAATGCCTTGAGTCAGGCTCATCTGATTTTCAGTTAAAGACTATTCTAGTGCCGCCAACCTTGAATTATTTTCTACATTAAAATTAGTTGTTTTTAATTCATATCAATTCACCCACGTGATCCATTTACAATATAATTGATTGATCAATGTCATGGCGCTGAAGTTCCTATGTTTGCAGCAGCCGTGGTAGTTGTCTGAACAGTTTTTCCTGATATCGTCTTATTCTGAGCTGCGACCACTCTTACTGCTTTATTCGAAACCACCTGATCCACCAACTGCAAATTACTATAACTTGGATTACTTCCGATAGAACTTGTATTATTCCCACTCACCAACCGAAAATTGGTCTTCACAAATAGTTCAGGATTCTCTTTACTGCGCCAGACCATTTCAAAAATATTGCCTTTTTGTGTACGCTGAGCACTATCAATCAAACGATTGATTCCATATTCCCCAGGCTCATCAAAAATGGTATGGGTCTTCCCTTCCAAATCAATCACCGTGATCCGTGCGCCTGGAATTGCGCCGGAATTTGGCCAGATAAAATTCACCCATTGTTGAATTCCGTTTTCAAATAGCATTCTTTGTCCATCAATATCAATGGTATAAGCCAATAAATGAGCCTGTTCCAGTGGGTAAAACTGGAAATTAGATTGATTGGGTCTCACTGCCTGACGACTGGTATTATTTAACTCACCAGTTGCCATACCATTCACAGGCGCGACATAATTTTGAAAGTTTGCAACAAACACAGGATTTAGATTAAGCCCTAAATCTTGCCAGGTTTTCGAGCTTAAGCTATAGCCACGACGGATCACTAAGGGATCAAGATGCTCTTTGACAAAACGGGAAATACTGCCATTTTCACCAAAAATCTGATTAATTTCTTGAGAGGTTGCCTGTAAGCTACCTTGACTGCTAAACGGATATTTTTGCGATAAATTTGCATTAAATGGTTGATAGGCCTGTATTAGCCAGAGTTCGTTCATTTCAGCTTGTGCCGGAAGCATCAGACTTTCAAAGGAACGTGTGAGAGGAACACTAAACAACTTCTTAATCAGCTGTTGATCCAGCTCATGGGTTCCTACCGACATTTTCTCATCCACAAACTTTTGAGTGATATTAAAGATAGAATTCTGCTCATCAACGGTCTGCTTAAGGAGCATCATGCTCGCCGGACCAATATCTCCAGAACTTTTTAGATCATTAAAGCGACTCCGTATCTTGGCCAGAGATTGCATATACTCATCCAGCAGCGACCGGTTCTGCAAATCATCTCGTGTACGTACAATCTGGTAGAAGATCTGAAAGTCTTTGGCAATCATCCCCTGAGAGAAAGTCGATGCAGAATTCTGTGCCAACTTGCCATCATGACGTTGCAATATCTTGCGTTTAAACCAGGCAATAAAACCTTTTTGTGGAACCGCCAACTCAGCTTGTACCATTGGATTATCCCAGCTGGTTTCTTGCGCTACCCGTTGTATGACTTTACGAATCGGTGAGTTTTCTGGTTCGCTAAGAATATCTATCTGATATGTTTGCTGATTAAAGTCACCGGCCTTGGCATAATAAATGGCACCCAAGAATTTACGCCATTCGCTGATATATTCTTTTTTATACATTTCAGTCAGCTGGCGTCGAATTTGTTCAGGACTGCCACTAAAACTCAAATCATCAGACTGTGATGTATTAAGTACCCAATCTTTACTTTCAGTTGGGCTTTGCGCCGCGGTTTCTATGGCAGGTTGTACATATTCGTTCCAGGCTTGATAGCTATAAAAACCGGGTAAGGCATAACTTCCCAACATGGTTGTCTGAGCATTCTCGGTTTAAAGAAAACAGCTGAAATGGCGCATCAACTCATTCATGAAGGACAATTACAGACTCAAACATTTCAGCCTTGAGTGCGAAATCGTAAATTAATTTAGAAAAGTCTGCATATGTTTAATGACTTCATCTGGCTTTTCACCATGCAGCCAATGTCCTGTATTTTCAATGCATTCAATTTTCGCCTGAGAAAATTGTTCATTGATTGCCGCAAAATGTTCAGGTTTTGAGATATAAAAAGAATTACCGCCACGAAGAAATAAAGCTGGCTGATTAACTTTTTCGACCTTTTCCCAAGCCATAATATCTGGATAATGATCAAATAAAGCTTGAACATTAAAGAGCCATTGCCCTTTATTAAAGGATTTTAATAAAAACTGAATTACCATTTCTTCATGAATGTATTCACGCATAATTTTTGCTGCCTCAAGTCGTGAAGCAACATTTGCTTGCTGCACAGCAAATAAGGCTTTAAAAATCTCAGTATGATGACTCTCATGATATTGGATTGGTGTAATATCAAGAACGACCAACTTTTCAGTTTGTACTCGGGCTAAATCAGCCAATTTCATAGCAATTTTTCCGCCCATAGAATGCCCTATTACTATGAACTTTTGAATATTTAAACTTGATAAAGTTTCTAGGACATCTTCCGCCATGAACTGATAATTTAAGTATGAACTATGACCAGAAAGACCATGATTGCGTACATCAATTTGAAGCACGGTTCTTTGCTCAGAAAAATATCGAGCTAGTATTCCTAAATTACTTAAACTACCGAATAAACCATGAATAAAAATCATTGGAGATAGTACTGACGTTTCGTGGTGTTGGAGTTGATAATTTAGGATCATTTGAGAATTCCGTGATTTCTTTCTTTATTTAAGTGTTTATAATGGATTTATATTGGGAATTAATCAATTGCGAAATTTTTAAATATAAATTTTACTTAGGCTATTTTATGGGGATATATTTTGCTTAGGCTAAATAATTCATAATCGATTTGTAAGTATTTAAAATTACGATTTTAGATCTGGATGGATATTTGGCTATAAATATGAAAGAAGATGGTTGAGTTGTGATGCAGACTAAATAAAATTAATGAAAATCTTAAAACTGGGATTTAATAACATGTAAACCACTTTTAGGTCAGAGTGTTTCTTAAACTAACTCGCTGTTATTACCCAAATAGACTGAGGTAATTTTGAAAATATTGTTTTTAATTATTCATTGCTTATTATTTATCAAAAAATGACTATTCATAAGTAGCTTATTAATCCACTTGATTCTGTTTAGAATAATACGTCTTAAGTCCAAATGAGTTACAGGTAGTAAACATCAACATTATAAATTTCCCCTCTCCCCCTTTCTTGATAAAGTTGTTAAAATTATGTATTGCTTAGGCTATTTTAATATCTTAGGATGTTCAAGTTATTAACTTAAATATAAACGTGCAATCACGCTATCCTACTTAAATTATCCTGTTCAAGAAATTACACCGCATAAATAAGACATTTTTTAGAAATTACAAAACCACGATTATTCATCTATTCTTATCAATAGATTGAATACAGTGGATATATCCCCGAGGTATGAGGTATTCACATTAAAATAAATTTAAATTAACTTAACAAACTCTTTATCAAATGATATTCGGGAGATGGTCTTTCAGGTTTTAATATCTATAAAATTTGATTGTGAAATAGACTTAGATACTTTATTTTTATTCCACTGCGAAAAACTTTCAAGATAAAAAAGTAGTTTATAACTTATTCTACTTCCCTATTTTTACAAAATACGCTCGCCGTCATTCCAGATTTAGTCAAACTTTGATCCTGCCGCTCAAGAAAATTTCTGGCAATCATAGACATCGTAGGTGCCATATTCAGACTGCTGTTTTCTTCGGACACCTTTTGAATATCCTGATAGGCTTTCAGTCGCTTGCAGAAAGCCTGGCGTTGAGTTTGGGCATCTGCCTTTTGATCATCTTCATCTAAAATATGTTTGGTTTCATTCACGATTTTAGTCTGTGCTGAAATAAACTCATCATAGGCACTTTGTGAAAGCGGCTGTGCGAAGACTACGCTACTCAGTCCTAATAATAATCCAGCACAAATGAAAGATGATTTTTTTAGCATTTAAATTTCTTCTTTCCAGACATCTTCATAATCATCGGCATCGATCATGAAACGAAAACCTGTTTCCAGAGCCAGATACGGTAAAACTTCTGGTGCAATGTCCTGTAATTCACGTACTGTCATGGTTTCAAAAGTTTCTTCACTTGAAGGTTCTCCACCATAAATATACCAGCTAATATTTTCAGCCGTTTCAGGCTTTTTACGGATGCCGACAATCGGATCTTGTTTCAAGGTATGTACGGCCACCGCAACAACATCATCACCCGTGACTTCAACATAAGCCGAGCCTACTTCTTCACAAAGTAGTTTTTGCTCTGCGATCAGTTCTTGTAAAGGTGATAGGTTTTGCGTGTTTTTCGACATTCGGTCTTACTCATCAATTTTCATTAGCACGCTATTTTAACTTAATTTTAATGAAGCTGATTGGGATTTCATCGAGATCTAAAAAATATCTGCCCTTAAACCGTGTTAAGTGCAGATATGGATCTCAGCTTATTGGAATACTTTAAAGCGCTCTTCATCTGCCAGATAATCTTTGGCACGTGGCTCGCCTTCTATCGAACCAAAGACCAACTGTGCACGCAACTTCCAGTTCGATGGAATGTCCCATTCCGCATGTACCTGTTCATCCACGATCGGATTGTAATGCTGCAATGATGCGCCCAGACCTTCTGTATGCAATGCTGTCCAGGTTGCAAATTGTGCGATCGCAGTCGAATGCTCTGCCCAGATTGGGAAGTTATCAGCATAAGATGGGAATTGTTCCTGTAAGCCTTGTACGACTGTGTGATCTTCAAAAAATAAAACGGTACCTAGCCCTGCCGCAAAACTTGCCATTTTTACTGTGGTTTTTGCAGCACTTTCTTCATCTTTAGCATAGCTTTTTAATTTTTCTGCTACAAAGCCCCAGAACTTTTCATGTTCTGAATTGAATAAAATGACGGCGCGTGAAGACTGAGAATTGAAAGAAGATGGGCTTTGCTTAATTGCAGTCTGAATCAAATCAGTTAAATGTTCAGGAGATTGTTCAACATTCTTGGCAATGGCATAAATAGTACGGCGTTTAGTAATTAAATCTAAAAACTGATTCGACATTTTTGAAAATCCTGGGATATATCTTCGGGAAAATTTGAACCTTCAGTTATTTTTATGAAGGATAGCTAATCAATGGAGCTTTTGCTTTAACGTGAGATAAAGCCTATATACCTTAAAAAATAATGGACTCAATTACTAGGCTATTTAATTGATATTTTTATATATTTTTTAGCTAAAAATGATCATTTTCATCTATTTTTTGAACAATCGTTAAAACTACTGCCCTATGCGAGTGCCTGACGCTAAACAATGGTTCAACATGCGCTATTATTGATCAAAATTTTAAGAATGAAAAAGTTCAATGACCATATTTAATATTGCTTAGGCTATTTCAAGAGATCATGCATCATGAAATAAATCTCATATTCCAGATAAAATTAATCCCCCAAAATTGGAGGATTAATTTTATAATTAAAAGCTAAAAAACCGATTTAAAACTTCGCGTTCAGCACCTGAGCAGATACTTTAGTCTTCCAGAGCTCACGTAAAATCGGTAAATAGAATTTCTCACCGAGTTCCACCAGTTCTGCATCAATCAGAGCATGCATCTCATGCATAAACAAATAATCCAGTTCAACTGTGGTTAGTTTAGTCTGCTGTTTTTGATAGTCTTTGCGTTTCTGTTGGGCTTGTTTAACCAGACGATCCGCAAATGCTTTATCTTTAAACTGGGTAATTGCTTTTAATCGAAGTTCGATAATACCCCATCCAGTTAAGAACATCTGGAAGGTTTCAAAATCATCGCTGGTCGATTCCCAAGACATTTCTTCCAGATTTTCATTATCGGGAAGCACAGGTAAAAGAAGTTCCATCACACTTGGGAAAATCTTTTTGAAATTCAGAATAAATTTAACAGGATGC
The DNA here is from genome assembly GCF_000369685.1 of Acinetobacter sp. CIP 102136. Lineage (GTDB taxonomy): Bacteria > Pseudomonadota > Gammaproteobacteria > Pseudomonadales > Moraxellaceae > Acinetobacter > Acinetobacter fasciculus. The sequence goes on along the minus strand of NZ_KB850142.1, from coordinate 857,092 downwards.
TCACCTGGATAATCCTTGAATTGCACCTTTCTTTGAACATCTGTTAAATAAATATCAAGCATAAAACAATCATCAGTGGTTAATCTCATCTAACATTATTGTACGCAACTCTGCCTGAGATAAAAACCACTGCTGACTATTCCATGATAAAACAGGCGTAAAGATTGAAAATAAAAGTGCTCCGGCCCTTATTTAGCATTCGGTGAGACCATCTGTTCAGGACGCACCACTTCATCAAACTGTTCAGCGGTGACTAAACCCAGTTCAACAGCCACCTGTTTTAAGGTTTTTCCTTCCTTATAAGCTGTTTTGGCAACCTTGGCTGCATTCTCATAACCAATGACCGGATTCAATGCCGTGACCAGCATTAAAGAATCATGCAGGAAATGTTCAATTTTCTCATGATTCGGCTCAATGCCTACGGCGCAATGATCATTAAAACTGTTACACGCATCGCCTAAAAGCTGGATGGATTGCAACAGATTATAGGCAATGACCGGCATAAATACATTCAGTTCAAAGTTACCTGATGCACCTGCCACGTTAATGGTGGTGTCATTTCCGAGAACTTGCGCGACCACCATCGTCATCGCTTCACTTTGCGTCGGGTTCACCTTACCCGGCATGATGCTAGAACCCGGTTCATTTTCAGGAATACGCAATTCACCAAAACCACAACGTGGCCCGCTGGCTAGCCAGCGAATATCATTGGCAATCTTATTCAGGCTAACCGCTAAAGTCTTTAATGCACCAGAAGCAAATACCGCAGCATCACGGCCTGCCAAAGCCTCAAACTTGTTTGGCGCAGTTACAAATGGCAAGCCAGTTAATTGTCCCAGGGTTTTAGCAGACTGAACGGCATAATCAGGATGGGCATTCAGACCGGTACCAACCGCTGTACCGCCTAATGGTAATTCATATAGTCCGACCAATGCCTGTTCTAGACGAAGAAGCCCATGATCCAGCTGAGAGACATAACCGCTGAATTCCTGCCCCAAGGTTAAAGGCGTAGCATCTTGTAGATGTGTCCGGCCAATTTTTACAATATCGGCAAAATCCTGAGATTTGGCATATAAAGTATCGCGTAAACGTGTGACAGCCGGAATTAAAAGTTCATTAATCTGCAAGCTCGCAGCCACATGAATCGCAGTTGGAAATGAATCATTGGTAGATTGGGCACGATTGACATGATCATTTGGATGAACCGGTTTTTGTGCCCCTAAATGATTGCCCAATTTCTGGTTGGCAATATTGGCAATCACCTCATTACAGTTCATATTGCTTTGTGTACCTGAACCAGTTTGCCAGACTACCAGTGGAAATTGACTGTCCCATTTCCCGCTGATGACTTCATCTGCCGCATCCACGATATAGCGTGACAGTTCTTGGGGAATCTGGTTTAGCTCGGCATTGGTCAAGGCAGCCGCTTTTTTGACGAGTCCCATGGCACGAATCATTGGCCGTGGCAACCGCTCATTGCCAATTTTGAAATTTTGCAAGCTACGCTGAGTCTGAGCGCCCCATAAAGCCTCACTCGGTACAGCCACCTCTCCCATCGTGTCATGTTCAATACGTGTTTGCATGTTCAACCTCAATTCTTCTTGCCTGTTACGGATCTTAGGAATTTCTATATCAATGATTTAATCTATTTATTTAAAGTAATCGATTACAGTATCAATGTAAATGATAATTATTATCAAATATAAGCTAAGTTCTCTTACTTACTGCCCTCTGAGCATATTCTGATAAAACAACCATTCATCCTCAAGCATCTTTCTGAGTGATCGCTGAGGTTGCCAATGTAGGATATTTCGCGCTTTTCCAATGTTCGCCCCCAATTGATCCATTTCCGCATGTGGGTATGGCAGAGCATCCATGGTTTTGATTGCAGACTGAGTCACTTCAGCCAGTTGATCTAGCAAATCCTGTATGGAAATCAATTCACCGGCAATATTAAAGGCTTCACATTTTAATTCCTGCTGTTGTGATAGCCATTGCAAGGACTTGATCACGGCATCACAACAGTCTGCGACATGCAGAAAACTGCGTTCTACTGTGCCATCCGCAGTATGGGCCTGACGGCGTAATTCCAGATATTCACGTTGCTGTGCAGCGACCTGCATCGCCAAAGGCAAAATATTTTTCGGTAAAGGTGGCACCGCTTCCCCCAGCACACCGTGTTCAAAGGCGCCGGCGATATTGGATAGACGTAGGATCGCAATCCGCCATTCATTATCAGTTTTGGCAGTATCCCGGATAATTTCCTCAACCATTTGTTGCGATTTGATATAGGGATTCGGATAGGTATAGTTAAAAGGCAGATCTTCGCTTAAATCTGTGCCAGATTGTCCATATACCGCCAGACTGGATAAATGTACCAGATGACGCACTCCGGTACGTTGCATGGCACGCATGAGACTCATAATACAGCTGACATTATCATTATAATATTCAAGTGGTTTTAATACTGATTCTTCCAGTGACTTAAAACTTGCGGTATGTACCACAGCCTGAATCGAATGCTGCTCAAAGACTTTGTTCAATGCTGGGGTATTGCGAATATCAATCTTGATAAAAGGTACGTACATGCCGGAGATAAACTCAAGACGCTCCAGAGTCTGTAAGTTCGCATTGGCCAAATTATCGACCACAATGACCTCTAGTCCTTGTGCTAACAGACTTAAAGCAATATGTGAGCCTAAAAAGCCTAATCCACCCGTCACTAAAATCATTTATACTACCTACTTTCTGATGAAGCCAAGATCAATCTGTTGCTATTGATCAAGCCTGTAGTGAATTTCGATGAGCACCTTAATTCTTGTTACCTCCGCACCGACTTCCATTTATGCCTGGCATGCCCTGGGTTTGGCTCAGGCCTTGCAAGATAAACAGGAAGCATTCCGTGTATTCTTCTATCAGGACGGCGTATCGGTCGCAAATGCACTGCAATGGGTACCCGACGATCAACGTCATCTTACACATGCATGGCAAGCGCTACAGATTCGCCTCCCGGTCTGTGTAAGTGCAGCATTGGCACGTGGAATTACAGATCTGGACAATGCTCGACGTCACAATATTCAGCAGCATAATCTGGCAGATGCCTTTGAATTGGTCGGTTTAGGTGAACTTGCCGATGCTGTTCAGTCCTCACAACGTCTCATTCAATTCTAGATGTTTCATTTTTTAGAATGTGTTGCTTTTCCAAGGAATCTTGTGTGAAATCTGTACTTGTTATATTAACCCAAGCCAATCTGACCAGTCTGCAGGTGCATGAAAGCCTATCGGCTACGATGGTCCTGGCAACTTTTGGCGCAGAAGTTAAAGTCCTGCTACAAAGTGCTGCCCTCAGTTTGCTGCATTCAGACCTGCAATTTGACCAGGTGCATCATGCATTCAAACTGGCATCAAATATGGTCGACAGTTTCGAGTTTTATGATCTCACTCCGATTCTGATTGAGAAAAAAAACCAGCATTCCTCATTTGTGGCACAGAGCGAACAAGAAATCGAATTTATTGAGCTTAATTCTGAATTTATTCAAAGCTTTGATCATGTGATGTATTGGTAAGGAACAAGGATATAAAAATGTCAAATCACACACTTTATCTGATCCAATCCAGCTATTCGGCAACAGCGCAGATCCTAGAGCAACTGGCTCAAACTTATACAATGGGTGATCAGGTCGTGCTGATGGGTGAAGCGGTTTTGCTGCTAGAGCATTCATTTCTTCAAAGCTTGCCGAAAATTCACATACTGAAAAATGATGCGGAGTTATTAGTACAGCCTTTGCCTGATCAGATAAAGCTTTTGAATTATGCGGATTTTGCAGATCTTTGCCTCGAGTTTAATCGCTGCATTTCAATGAAATAATAAATGAGTTAGATATGAATTTAGAATTGGATCAAGATGGCCATCTGGTTGACTATACCATCTGGAATGAAGAAGTCGCTCAAGTGCTGGCCGATAGTCTGGAACTGAGCTTAACTCCTTGGCATTTTGAAATTCTGCAAGCGGTACGTCAGTTCTATCAGCAGTTTGGTCATTCACCAGCAACACGACCACTGATTAAATTTTTAATGAAAACTGTCAGTGCCGATATCAATAATGCCATGCTTCAAGAAAAGTTTAATACTGGTCTGGTGGCCCGTCACTTAAGCCGTTTGGCTGGTGTACCCAAGCCTGCAAATTGTTTATAAAGATACTTAGCTTTCTATAGTGTGTATTTAAAGGCCCAGATCATTTTTTGGGCTTTTTTTTATGAGAGCAATTTTCAGACTGAGAATAATGAAAGATACAGCTGGATCTAATTCGTCAAGTTCGAGTTTGTTCTAATACTCGCAACGCCCGATGCAATTCATGATCCATTTCAGGCAGAACTTTAATCAGAAACTCAATTTGTGCTTTCGCTTCGGCCTTGCTCACCAGTTGGGCCTCTACCAGTTTTTGCTGCTGACTGATCAACAAACTGACTTGTTGAGGATTTGGTCGTTGTCCCTCACTTAAAGCGTTAATGATCTGAGTAAAGTCCAGATATAACTGTTCTTGTTGCTTTGATAATTCGCTTTGCTTTGCAACCGTATCGTTCTGTTTCTTCTTCGTAGTTTGACTATTCTCAGGAGAGTTAACAGATATATAGCTTGCCGATTTTTCAACTGGCAGGACCGGATCAGAATGGGTCTGATCAGTAAAATTCGTCCGATAGATTTCTTGTCGTACCTGATAACCAATACCCACTAAAGTCCCAAACAAGAGCAATCCGATCATTACATAGAACAGAATTGTTTTATCATTCATTTTTATGTCCTCAGCTCAACAAAGACAACCTTTATCAAAAAGCTGTCTTTTTCGCTAATCGACGATTGACTACGGCGTTGACCAGTCTGCTGGTGCATAACCAATCCGAACGCGTTGTGGATGATTTCCTACCGGTACACTCAGCACTTTATTGCCTGTGGCAAAATCAATCACTGTGACTACATCTGTTTCACTTTCTGAAATTACACAGCTACGACCATCCGGGCTTCGCGTTGCCCAATAAGGTTTATCTGCAGAAATCAGTTTCCCGGCTGTCAGTGTTTTGCGATCTACAATCGTAGCGTAGTTATCCATGGTACCGGCGACACAGAGCTTTTCACCATCAGCACTGATTGATAGGCCATGATGACGCGAATCATTCACCCATTTTGTCCGGTCTTTCGGAATACTGTCACTGCCAGGCAGCTGTCCGATCCGGCTAATCTTGTTCTGATTCAGATCGTACTCAATCAGCCCATTAAAAAATGAAACCTGGGCATACAGTTTGGTTTCATCCTTACTAAATACCATTGGTCGTACTGAGTTGGACAAATCTTTTCGACCAAATGCATCCAATGCAGGCCTGAAATCGATTTTTCTTACCACCTGATGCGTATTGGCATCTGCGATAGTGATAAAACGCTTACCTTTAGTAAAGTCTTGCCACTGTGCATCCATCGAGGTTTCAACATTGCCGATGGCAGAGTTCAGGATCTTGTTGCCGCCATCGAAGTAAATGTTTTCATGCGGTTTATCGCCAGTGCTGAAACGGCCCAACTCTTTACCGGTATGGATATCCAGTACATGCACCACATTTCCTGAAGATGCAGATACGGCGACTCGTTGCCCATCTGGTGATACCGCCATATGGTCGGCACGGAAGCTTTCAACAGGCGTCCGCCAGTTAATCTTGCCGGTTTTGATATTAATCGATACCACATCAGCGAAACTTGGGCGCGATGCAACGACTGACTGACCGTCTGGTGTCGAGTACATATCATCCACCAGCTGGTCATTGCCTTCACCAGCTGTAGTCTGAATAAGTATAAGCAATCAGTTTGATTGGATTCAGGTGAATTTCCTTAAGGCGCTCTTTACGGTCAGGAATCATGTTAATGACGCCTATTTTGCCAAAATCACCCGATGGACGAATCACGGTTACTGTGCCATCCCAGTTATTTCCGACAAAGAAAACCTGCTGTGAATTGGCAGGTGCTGCTAAAGACGAAGTAGCGGCCTGTACACTCGGCAACGCAGAAAGCATCGCCATTGCAGATAATGTCAGACAGAACCGTGGTCATTTTTTATTTTGAATTTTCATCCATTATGCTCCGCATCATAATTTATATTTTTGTTTTCATTCCTTGTTGTGTACACAGTCAGGCTGTGTTTTAACTTATCTAATATACAAACGTATAAAATGATTTACTGTTATTTCCGACCAAAAAATATACAGCCATTTTAAATCTATCACTTCAGGTTCTATGAATTTAGGTGATCATCGTACTTCGATCTTATGTATCCAGTACATCGACAAACTGTGCATTGAGCACATTGGCAAGATCAGCTGGTTTTATTCCGATATCCAAGCCTCTTTTACCGCCACTGACATAGATCGTATTCAACTGTTCTGCGCTGGCATCAATCACCGTTTTTAATCGTTTCTTTTGACCAATGGGACTGATTCCGCCAACCAGATAACCGGTCAAGCGTTCTGCATGTTTAGGATCTGCCATCTGGAGTTTTTTGCATCCTACGGCCTGCGCTACTTTTTTCAGATTGAGTTGATGATGTACCGGTAAGATGGCAACAAAATACTGTTTTTCATCCGTGACTAATAAAGTTTTAAAGACTTCTTCCACCGAAAGCCCCAATTTCTCAGCAGCTTCTAACCCGAAACTTTTGGCATTGGCATCATGTTCATATTCATGAATGCTGTATTCGATTTTATTGGCTTTTAATAGTTTGCATGCAGGTGTCATAGAAAGTCTTGTTTGAGAGGTATCGCATGATTATATAAAGATTAGCTCAAGAAGTTAATGTAGATGAGGCAACTACAGAGCAAATTTTGCTTTAAGTCCGTATTCCGCTTCAATCAGACCTATTTGGTTCAATCTTTACGCTCTTCAATACTTTTAAACTCTTCTGCAAAGATGATGACGAGCAAAATATCAACAAATGTATGTGTTTTTGCCACTGTCTATGCGTTAGGTGAATCATATCTTTACTGCGTAGAAGACTTGAAGATGAACACATTCGTCACCTCACAGATCTATACACACGAAGCATATAAGTCGAGCGTTTTATCTTAAACCTGCTGAGATTCAACCCTTATATCTAGAAGATGAAGTACATTTTTGCACAGCACTTATCATGGATGCTTGAAGTTAAAGTAATGTAATTAATTCCAATCTATTGGAAGAATAGACCTAGGAAAATCCAAGGACAATAAGAGAAAATATCATTAACATATTGTCTTATCTTATATTTTTAAATTTTCATCACGTTTTAAGAAGCGGTCGATAGCTTATATATAAAGAGGATAATCAGCACAACTCTAAAGTCAGAATGTAAAGAGTTTTCTATGCTCTAGAAGTCGAACATTGCGGTAAAATCAGCCAGACAACTCTTGCTCAAAACTAAAAATATCACTAAAAGGAAGAATTTAGCGTTAACATGAAGATACAGTTACATAAAGGATATTAACTGTTTTTGCCAATTGGGTTTACAATGAAAATAATCTGAATACCCAGCGAATTGTAATTTTTTAACATTGCCAAATCTCTGCAAAGTTTTCATTATAGCGCCACTGTTTGCTATATGCTTTCTACGTTAATTCAAAGAAATTATAAATAGTAATGTAGAAAATCATGCAATAATAAGCAGAGTTTGCAGACATCTTGCAAACAAACCCCGATACTTTTTAATTGGAGCATGCTGGATGAGTTCGACCATTTTGGTTATTCATGGACCGAATTTAAACTTGCTTGGGAAGCGCGAACCGGAAGTTTATGGTCACCTTAGTCTTGACGATATTAACCAGCAACTGATTACTCAGGCTCAAAAGGCCACATTACAACTCGAAACGTTCCAAAGCAACTGGGAAGGTGCCATTGTTGACCGAATTCATCAAGCTCAGCAAGACGGCGTTCAATATATAATTATTAATCCGGCAGCATTGACTCATACCTCTGTTGCGGTTCGCGATGCCCTTCTTGGCGTTGCCATTCCTTTCATTGAAGTCCATCTGTCTAATGTGCATGCACGTGAGGCATTCCGACATCATTCGTACTTGTCCGATAAAGCCATCGGCGTGATTTGTGGTCTAGGTGCAAAAGGCTATGCTGCTGCCCTCGACTATATCATTGAAAAAATACAACCTTCTACACAATCTTAATTAGGAATACTGTCTCATGGATATCCGTAAAATCAAGAAACTCATCGACTTGATGATTGAATCTGACTTACAGGCGATCGAAGTTAAAGAAGGCGATCAGTCGATTGCATTAACTCGTCGTAATCCAGTGGTTGCAGCAGCTGTTCCTGCTATGCCTGCACCAGCAGCCGAAGCGCCAGCAGTAAAATCTCCTCGTGGCGCAGTTGAAACTTCACCAATGGTCGGCGTGTTCTATGCAGCACCAAGCCCAGGTGAACCGACATTTGTTAAAGTTGGCCAGACCGTTTCTGCAGGCGATACGCTGGGTATTATCGAGGCAATGAAAATCATGAACCCGATTGAAGCTACTCAAAGCGGTGTGATTGAAGAAATTCTGGTGAAAAATGGTGAAGTGATTCAATTCGGTCAACCACTTTTCCGCTACCGCGCTTAATCACCCCGGGGATTTATAATGTTGCAAAAAGTTTTAATTGCAAACCGTGGTGAAATTGCGTTACGCATCACCCGTGCTTGCAGAACTTTAGGGATCAAAACTGTAGGTGTCTATTCTGACGCAGACAAGGACCTGATGCACTTACGTTTCTGTGATGAAGCAGTATGTATCGGCCCTGGTGCGAGCAGTGACAGCTACTTGAATATTCCTGCGATTATTACAGCTGCTGAAATTACCGGCGCAGATGCAATCCATCCTGGTTATGGATTCCTCGCTGAAAATGCAGAATTTGCAGAAATCGTAGAAAATTCTGGTTTTATCTTTATTGGTCCGCGTCCGGAACATATTCGTTTAATGGGAAACAAGGTTTCTGCCATTATTGCCATGAAAAAAGCTGGTGTACCAACAGTACCGGGCTGCGACCATGCCGTAACGATTCACAATGCCATGGCTGAAGCCAAAGAGATCGGTTTTCCACTGATTGTAAAAGCTGCTTCTGGCGGTGGTGGTCGTGGTATGCGTATCGTAGAAAATGTCGATACCCTGCTGGAATCTGTTCAGGCTGCACAGCGTGATGCAGAAATGTGGTTCGGTGATGATACGGTCTATATGGAACGTTTCCTGCAAAAGCCACGTCACGTCGAAGTGCAAGTACTTGCTGATGGTAATGGTCATGCGATTCATCTGTATGATCGTGACTGTTCACTACAGCGTCGCCATCAAAAAGTACTGGAAGAAGCACCAGCACCGAACTTACCAGAGCAAGCACGTGCTGATATTCTAGAAGCCTGTGTCAATGCCTGTAAATTGATGCAATATCGTGGTGCAGGTACATTCGAATTCCTGTTTGAAGATGATGAGTTCTTCTTCATTGAAATGAATACGCGTGTTCAGGTTGAGCATCCGGTAACTGAAATGGTCACGGGTATCGATATTATCGAACAGCAATTGCGTATTGCTGGCGGCTTAGGTCTGGATATTCAGCAAGAAGATGTCAAGGTTTTAGGACATGCGATTGAATGCCGTATTAACGCAGAAGATCCATCAACCTTCTTGCCTTCACCCGGCAAGATTGAGAGCTTCTATGCACCAGGCGGCGCAGGTATCCGCTTAGACTCGCACATCTACCCAGGCTATAGCATTCCGCCGTATTATGACTCGATGATTGCCAAACTGATTTCGCATGGTAAGGATCGTGAGACGTCTATTTCTCGAATGAGAAATGCTTTGGAAGAAATGATTTTGACTGGCGTTAAAACCAATATTCCTTTGCATAAAGATTTAATCCTTCAGGATAAAAACTTCTGCAAACAGGCAATGGATATTCATTACCTAGAGAAGCATTTGTTAAAGCAGCTTGAAGGTGCTGAAGACAAAGCTTAAATCAAAGCTCATAAAAAAAACCGCTGTCATTCAGCGGTTTTTTTATTGTTTGCAATTTAAGGCAATACACGTCTGAGCACAGCAAAACATTGTTCGGCTTTTTCATTGGCGCAGAAGTTAATGGTATAAGGGTTTTGCCATTTCACAAAATATTGCGAAATTTCACCAGACTGATCCACCTGATTGCCTGAACAGTCTTTTTCATTATTGTCATATTTTACTTGCAGAATCAGCGCTGGAATCTGCTGCGAAGGATCCTGTGCCGGCTGATAGTCATATAGCCCCGACGTCCACTCATCGCCACTTTTAATCACCACATTATTATTGCCTTTAAAATTATAATATTCGATACATTTTTTATTATTCGGGATTTCCATTCCCCACAATCCGACAATTTCCGGACGGGTTTTCACAGTAAATGTATTTGGGATTTCAGCAGCTTTAGCAGGAGCATTCGCTGGTTTTTTATTTTCTGTCGCCATTAGCCAAGGTGAGCTCATGAGTAAGATAAGGCTAAGACATATTTTTTTCATATTTACCGGCATCTTGTTAACAATTGATTCTAAATTATCATATTTTTTGGGATCGTGTCCCGCTCTAACGCAATTTCAATACAGAGTCAGAAATTATTTATCACATTGTTTAAAAACATGGATTTCCTTTCTGACTTTTTTTGTATATATTTCGTATATAAGAATCTTAATAGTTCGCATTAATAACAGATTAATCAAACAATAAAATTATATTTTGGGTCAAACTTAGTTGCTGAACAAAGTGATCATTCACACTTAAAAATTTGAATAGGATTTTAAATTTGCAATTAGCTCGAATAACAGAACAACAATTAAATCATGAAACCTATGCTTATTTTGTCATTGTTTTCGCTGTTTTAGTCTGTTGTTTTATTGGGATCGCAACCAGACCGATTGAGTACCTGGCCTTATTGTGGCCGGCCAATGCTGCCTTGTTAGCCCTGTTCTTACGCTTTCCACATTTAAATAATGTGGGAGGTTGGCTTGGTGCATTCAGTGCTTTTATGTTTGCAGATCTCGTCACCGGAAACAGCCTATTACAAAGCCTGTTTCTTACCCTGTCTAATCTGATCAGCACTATTGTCTCGATATTTTTTATTCGATATTTCAAGATTAATTACAAATACTATAATACTGGTTATACATTCGTTCATTTATTTGGCATCTTCGCTTTTGCCGGCTGTCTGGCCAGCGCTGCTTTTGCAGTTGCCACCCTGCCAAACTTACCCAATACATTCATGACCAAAGAAAACTTATGGATTGATTTTGGTCTATGGTGGACGGGCGAGATGGTCAATTATATCGTGGTATTACCTTTGCTTCTGGCCTTTCCCAGAATCAAGGATATGCAGTATCTGTTTAAAAACCGCCGTCAAAAGCGTCATCATTTCAGTTATTTTCTGCCCGCAGCTACAGTCGTACTCTGTGTCATCATCACCAATATTTTTTCAGGTCCGGGCACCCTGCTCTATCCTTTGGCTGCGCTGATCTGGGCCGCATTAACCTATCGCCTGTTTAGCATGACACTGATTAATGCGTTTGTGACTATTTTAACCTATTACAGCCTGACGCGGTTTTATGCCACAACGCATGACACCTTGGCAGATTCTACGATTTATATTTCGCTCCGGATCGGGCTGTTTATGCTGGCCTTATCGCCGCTTATTCTTTGTATTATTAGTCAAAACCGCAATGAGCTGTTTAAACGGGTTCTCTATCTGGCCAATCATGACAGTCTGACCCGCACCATGAACCGTCATTTTTTCTTTCAGAAAGGTGAATATTTACTGCAATATGCCAACAGAATGGAATTTTCGGTCATCATGCTGGATATTGATCATTTCAAACGTCTGAACGATGATTTTGGCCATCATGTCGGTGACAAGGTGCTGCAACATTTTGCGGAAATCATTCGCTGCAATTTACGTGCTGAAGATCTGTTTGCACGAATTGGTGGGGAAGAATTTGTGCTGTTACTCTGGAATACCGAACCATCAGAAGCACGTCTTATTGCAGAACGGATTCGTGATCTGGTGGAAAAAACCCCGATTTATCAATCAGATGGCTCGCCCCTGTATATTACCGTGAGTGTGGGCATCACTCATCAAAATGAACCGCAGGCCCAAGACCTGCAAAACCTGATCAATATTGCAGATCAAGCCTTGTATCAGGCCAAACATCGTGGGCGAAATCAGGTGGTGCTTGCATCTTGAGCCTAAATGATCTACAACCTTGAAGCAGCAACACTAGGGAATGGCAATGAAATTTGAAGAATATCTGCAATATGACGGTTTAGGACTGGCTGATCTGGTCGCCAATAAACAAGTACATTCAAGTGAACTTTTATCTGCTGCACTAGAGCGTAGTTCAATTGCCAATCCCGAGCTAAATGCAATTATTATTCCGATGCATGAGCATGCATTGAAACGGAGCCAGCAAAATCTGTCCGGACCTTTTGCCGGTGTGCCTTTTCTGGTTAAAGACCTGTTTCAGGAATATGCCGGTTATCCAACTTCTTATGGTTGTCAGGGCTTAAAACGGATTGGTTATATCGCCGAGACCAATGCCGAGATTGTCAATCGCTGGGAAAAAGCCGGGATTGTGACTTTTGGACGTACCAATACTCCTGAATTTGGGATTAAAGGTATTACTGAACCAGATGCTTGGGGCAGCTGTAAAAATCCGTGGAATTTACAGCATAATAGCGGCGGCTCGTCCGGTGGTTCCGCTTCTGCCGTGGCTGCCGGAATTGTACCAATTGCGGGTGCTGGTGATGGTGGCGGCTCGATACGTATCCCCGCTTCCTATTGCGGCCTGTTTGGCCTGAAACCGAGTCGTGGCCGCACGCCTTGGGGACCACAAATGAGTGAAGCCATGCATGGCGCCGCGATTCAGCATGTACTGACCAAAACGGTACGGGATAGTGCTGCAATGCTGGATGCCACCCATGGTGAAGATCATAGTTCACTGTTTAAGATTCAGCGTCCACAGCATCATTATCTGGATGTGATTCAGCAACCGCCAAAAAAACTGAAAATTGCGTTTAGCACTTATTCTACGATTGGCACACCTGTTTCCCAGGATGCCATTAAAGCCATTGAAAAAACAGCCAAATTGCTAGAATCTTTGGGCCATGAGGTGGTCGAAGACCGTCCAGCCATTGATGGAATGCAACTGGCCAAGGATTTTATTACCACCTGGTTTAGCCAGTTTTCATTTATGCTGGATGAAATCCAGAAAGGCTATCCGTCCAAATCGAATGATTTTGAACTGGACTCTTTAGCGCTGGCGGCTTTTGGGGCCAAAACCAGCGCGATTGATTATATCCAGAACCTGAATAACTGGGGCCAGTACGTGACCCAGATGAATCATTTCTTTGATAATTATGATCTGTACCTGACGCCTGCAACGGCGACAGTGGCGCCAAAAAATGGTGAGGTCAAAACACCAAACTGGCAGAAACCGATTCTTAAAGCTTTATTGAAACTAAATAAAGCACATTTGCTGGCGCAAGGTAAACTGGTCGACCAGATTGTGAAAGAAAATCTAAAATGGGTGCCTTTTACCCAGTTGGCCAATATTACCGGACTCCCAGCGATGTCTGTACCACTGTACTGGAATGAACAAAACCTGCCGCTCGGTTCACAGTTTATTGCGCCGTTTGCCCGTGAGGATCTGCTATTACAACTGGCAGCCCAATTGGAACAGGCACAACCGTGGTTTGGGCAATACGCCAAAATCCGTATTTAATACTGAGATGATATTTTCAAGCCTGTTTTTGCAGTTCGACTTTATTTGGCAATCCGAAAATCAGTAACAAGCCAAGCAAAGTCGATACTGCAGCAGCGATAAAAATAGATGTGCCGCCGACTTGATCCCAATAATGCCCAGCCAGAATACTGCCACTCGCCACGCCAACGCCCCACATCGTGCTATATAGCGCTTGTCCACGTCCTTGCTGCCCTGCAGAAAAATTCTGGAAAATCACTCGCATCGCAATCATATGAAATAAACCAAAACTTAAAGCGTGAATCGTTTGAGCAAAAAACTGTGCCATGAATGAAGCAGGAAAGACCCCGACGATGAACCATCTTAATCCGGTCATCAATAAGCATAACGTGACCAGATGGCGCCATGACCAGCGTGTCAGAAAGAACGTCGCATAGGCAAACATGATGATTTCCGCAATGACCCCGACTGACCAGAGCAGCCCAATCTGGCTGGTGCTAAATCCCGCCTGACTGAGATAATTGCTATAAAAACTATAAAACGGCGCGTGTGAAAATAGCAGAATCAATTCAATCAGGAAAAAACTATACACCACTGGGCGTTTAAATATCGGCCATAAGGGTTCGAGCTGTTTCTGGGCGATAGGCGCCATCGTGGGCTCTTTAATGGTAAATGACCAGAGAAAGGCCAGAAATGAAATACACAGCAACAACACTGGCAACATACTGATGCTCATAATTTCAAAGACGGCGCCCAAGCCGAATACACCAATTATAAAACCGACAGATCCCCATTTTCGTACTTTGCCATAGAGTTCTGCTCTTTTTTCCCCGAGCCAAAACAAAGTCACGCCTTCAAACTGTGCCAAAATAGCATTCTGAAAGAAACTGAAAATCAGCATCAGTAAAGCTACGGACTGAAAGCTATTGGGAATGATAAAAATCATGAACCAGATACAGGCTTCCATCCAGGTGGCAATACGTACCAGCAGCATGCGTTTACCAGACTTGTCTGCAATCCAGCCCCAAATTAAGGGAGCAAAAAAGCGGGTGACGATTGCAATAGAAGATAAAATGCCAATTTCCTGATAATTGAAGCCCTGATCTTCTAGATACAGACTCCAAAAAGGCATGAACGCCCCAACAATCGCATAGTAAAAAAAGTAAAATCCACTGAGTCTATGCTGGATTGCTAGAACTGGCATTGATTTATATATCCTAATATTTTCAGAATGTTAAACTAAATAGATTTCTATAGCACTGTATTCGACGACTCTTGATTTTGCTACGAGCATCTCGCATTAGTCTAAAAATAAATTTTCATAAGTTTATGGATAAATTTTGCTAAAGTAAAAAACTCTGTGTGGAGTTAAATTAAAGTAAGAACATAAATCGGCTTCTATATTGAGCACACGATAAAGAGTGGAAATATTTTAGAAAGGAGTATGGGTGGACTTTAAATCTGAAGATCAATAATTACACAGACATTCTCATTATTTTATGGCTAAAGTATGTCCAAAGAATTTTCAGATCATAGGCTAAAAAATTAAAACTAACTCTAGCTTTATAGCAAGGAGAAAATCAATGCCTAACTTTATAAAACCTATATGCTCGGGTCTAGTCTTCCTCCCTCTAATGGCAATAAGTATTTGTAGTGCTGCATATGCTAACACTTCCCCTATAGCATCTAACTCTCCAAAAGATAATATTCATCCCAATATAGATCATCATTTAAGTGAAAGTCTTTATCCTGATGAAGCAAACATAACTGAAAAAATCGCAGATATAATTGAGATATTGATTCGGAAAGAATATTCCACAGGTATCGCGCTACGTGATGCCCATCCCAAAGCACATGGTTGTGTACGTGCAGAATTCAAAGTAGATGAAGTTCTTCCTAAAAACTTGGTTCAAGGTGTTTTTATTCCGGGAAAAACATATCAAGCCTGGATTCGTTTCTCTAATGGTTCTAAAGATGCCCAACAAGCAGATATTAAAAAAGATGCCCGTGGCATGGCGATAAAACTTCTGGCTGTACCGGGAGAAAAGCTTTTAGATGATGAAACCTCTACTCAAGATTTCATTATGATCAATCATCCTGTCTTTTTTGTGAATGATCCAGTCCGATATATGTCATTTATGCAAGATATAAATAGCGATAGATTTTTCAATAAGTTGCATATTCCTTTTGCATTAGGAGCTAAAGGAACCTGGATTGCCTTAAATACGAGAAATAAAATTTCTAATCCTTTGCAAACTAGATATTGGTCTATGGTGCCCTATCAATTAGGAATAGGCACTGATCGTCAAGCTATAAAGTATTCAGCTCAAGCATGTTCGACAGTGACAGATCCTCTTCCACATGCTCCGCATCATAATTTTCTAAGAGAAAAACTGCGCCAATATTTGCAAAAAAGTGAAGCATGTATGGAGTTTTTGGTACAGCCTAGAACATCAAACACCATGTCGGTCGAAGATTCCATGACTGAATGGCAAGAAAGTGAGGCACCTTTCTACAAGGTCGCAACGGCTTTGTTGCACAAAGATTTGAAATGCAAAGCGCCCCTAATTGAGCCAAATTTAAGGCGTAACTTGGGTAAGTGGTCGACCTAATTCCGTAAATCTGTTGAGGACTGCTACACGTGCATGAATTTCATTCACCTGACTAGGAAAGCTTCTTGCCATTAATTTATCGCCTAATAATTT
>NZ_KB850142.1:836198-839916 GCF_000369685.1 Acinetobacter sp. CIP 102136 | reverse complement strand
CAATTGGTTGTGCGGTAGATTTTGTGTGTAGGCTTCTTCATTTGAAAATTATATCGCTGAAAAAGCCTTTACAGATAGGTTTGTGCAACAAAGCCTTTAATCATTAAAAAACTCAAATATTTTAATCTTCATATTTATAGAATAGTCCTTTAAAGGAGCACTATTCTATAAAGAGGATAAACTAATATTAATCCGTATTCTTACTTTCTGTTATAACTATACTTACGATTTCGAATTGTTTTGAGCCCATCATTTTTATACTTTAATTCTTTAGCAAATAATAATTAGAATGAAAGAGGTTATTTATGTGCTCGAACTATGAATTTCCCTCAAAAAAACGTCTTTCCTTATTAGATATTCATGAAGAGCAACTCGAACTGGGCATGAAAACACATGTTTATCCTTTAGCGCCAGCCCCAATCATTATGCGCGGTGCTGATGATTTTGAGCTGGATATCGCACGTTTCGGACTGATTCCAGCCTGGGCGAAAGAATTGAAATATGGCCGGCATACCTATAATGCACGGACTGAAACAGTGGCATCCAAACCGAGTTTCCGACATGCCTGGAAAAACAACCAGTTTGCTTTGGTACCCGTCGATACATTCTATGAACCTAAATATATAGACGGTAAATCGCACTGGTTTGGCATTTCACGTGAAGATGGCAATCCTTTTACCGTGGCGGCGATTTATGATGACGCACACATTGATGGTGAGAAAATCAGATCATTTTCGATGCTGACCATAAATTCAGATCAACATCCCTTTATGAAACAGTTTCATGACCCGAATGACGAAAAACGCTCGATTATTGTGATTCCGGAAGAATCACGACATGACTGGTTGCACTGCGATCATGAACAAGCCCATGAATTTTTCTTTGAAATGAAAGATGAGTTTATTGCAAAGCCTAGAGATCAAGGTTTATCGGGAAATTAAAAAGCCCTAAACCAAGTTAGGGCTTCGTCCATGTGAAAAAGCTATTTTTGCTCTCTCAATGGATTTTCGGGTTCTGCATTGGGTTTTTTCTCTGGTTTGACATGCTTATAAGATGCCTGATTACCCTTGTCGTCATTCGATTCTTTATGCGGATTTGATTCTTGCTCTTGCTCTGGCTTATTTGTCATATGCATCTCCTTCATATATCTATTAAGAGATAAATATGACATCTACTGCTAAACATCAATGTTATTTATGTTGCACATTCAGTTTTCTAAAAAGACAAATTTTCCTTGAAGTATTCTTTTACATTTCACAAACCCTAAAGTCCATCTGAGCAAATAAGCTATTCAGCCTGATCGTAGATGGTACAGCAAAGAATATGAATTCGCGTGCGAGCCGATATCGAATACATGAAATTTTCTAAGCTTATCCACTGCCGGAAAAAGTCTTTTCATTTCAGTAAAATCTTTAGGATGATTGGCCTTAATCATTCGATGCCAACCAGCTAATGCAGTTTCAGCCTGTGGCCTCTTTTGAATTGCTTCAAGAATTCGAGCATGGGTGATCACACGCATAAATTTTATTGTATTCCAGTTCTAAGCAGCTAAGAATTTATCAAAACGTAATCCTATTGAAATGATTCTTTTATAAAGTATTCCTTGTGAGAAATTATGTTTAGATCCAAAAATTTCATCAGTAAAGAAAAACCCCGCCAACTGATGATTGAACGGGGATTGATCTTCATTAAGATGTCTGATGATTTGGCACATTATTCAATATTTTTCAAGCAATCACGACACTGTTTGACCTCATCATGGTCACACGTGTAGTTAATTTCAGTCGCACCATGAAGACCAAATAAACAAAATATAAATTGCATCATGTTTTTCTCCTAAGTGTAAAAAGCTCAATCTAGGATCAAGCTTTATTGCTTTAAATATAGAATGATTCAATATAAAATGATTGGATCAGCGATCTAGAACAACTTCAGTACTCAGCTCTGTTGTTTAGCCTTTCAGTAAAATTGAAGCTTTTGGGCTAAGTTTGTACAGGCTCTTCAGCTTGAGTCGCCTGATCTTTTTTACAATGATCACTTTTACAATGCTTGCTGCTCATCATCTGACACATTTTCTCTTTGCAAGATTTAAAACAACAGCCAACCATTACGCCCA
Source organism: Acinetobacter sp. CIP 102136 (assembly GCF_000369685.1). Lineage (GTDB taxonomy): Bacteria > Pseudomonadota > Gammaproteobacteria > Pseudomonadales > Moraxellaceae > Acinetobacter > Acinetobacter fasciculus. The sequence continues at coordinate 837,800 of NZ_KB850142.1, read as the reverse complement.
TGCCAAATGCGCATATACATCTCATCATAGCTTTGTCCTGTCTTTTCGTGAAAAGAGATATATAAATAACATCTATTCATGTATCTCTCCTGAGGGAATTTTCAGGCTTTATGTTGTGTATGAAAACTTATGTGAAAGAGAATGAGCAAAAAATACAATCAGCAAAGAAAAAACCAGATTTAAGACGGAAAAGAAAAAGCCTGTTTAACTCTCCTAAATTAAACAGGCCCTATAATGTGCTGATTTTTAATTATTTTCATTAAGTTCTTATAATGACGCCAAGATATCACTAGCCATGCAGCCAATCTGTGTAGGATATATAGATGCAATGTTTCAAAATATGAAAAAACCATTACTTTTGTTAATTAAATGACTGTAATTTATCCAAAAATCTTTTTAATGGGCAAATAAGACGATTAAATAACCAAAACCCAAAAAGAATTGCTAAACCTATAAATGAGAATAGGTTAATTCAGATTTGTAGGAGAAAATTCCTTATTTCAGTCAATATCGGATGTTATGAATGTTCAATGTCTCATAAAGTTTATAGATCCCTGCTTTCTTTTTAGTCATTTCTCTCTATAATTTTTCATATGAGCAATAACAATATTTTGGCAGCATGAAAAATCGCATACTAATTACTTTATTGATGAGTCTGGCAATAAGCGGCTGCCAAAAACAGCAAGCAGAGAGTGCAGCAGAAGCTGATGCAAACATTAAAGTGCAGTTTGAACAATCAGATAATCAACTGAGTGCTTATCTGGACAAACTTGACTCTTCAACAATTAGTCTGGAAGAAAGAACACGTATCCTGTGTGAACAATATCCTAAAGAATATAAAAATAACTATATGCCTGCCTTGCTAAAACTTGCACCCAAGGAATATACAGAAAAAGAGTTGCTCACCGACCTAGACAATGCCTTGAATTTCTACAAGCTAAAAGCCAATATTCAGTGTTAATAAATACTTAGTCTAATCGTGCAATGAAATATAAAAAACCGCCTGATTCAGGCGGTTTTTTTATGAAGAGCGTAAGTCTTAAACAGAATTAACACTGCGGTTTTCACTGATCTTGTTGCTGTTGGTTACTGTTTTGCTGTGGCTGTTGTTGCTGTTGGCCTTGCTGGTTTTGTTGCTGATTGCGCTGCGGCTGCTGTTGTTGCTGGTTATTTTGTTGCTGATTTGGGTTTTGCTGGTTGTTTTGTTGACGCTGCTGATCTTGATTGCGTTGTTGATTTTGCTGTTGCTGTTGTTGCTGCTGTTTCTGTTGGTCTTGCTGTTGATTATTAGCCATGGTGGTATTCCTTACTATTTGCTTTAAATTAAAAGCCGATAGGTTTCGACTTAATATCTACTCTACGCATTTTTCAGATTTCGCCAACCTTTAACCTGTTACAGATTAATTCAATGTAAAAAATAGTAAGATAAGTACTTGAAGTGGAGATTAATGCGCAACATAAATTACCTGATATAATGCAACAGAAACATAATGAAAGACTTTATAGGGGCTTTGTTGCACAAAGATTTGAAATGCAAAGCGCCCCTAATTGAGCCAAATTTAAGGCGTAACTTGGGTAAGTGGTCGACCTAATTCCGTAAAT
>NZ_KB850142.1:526566-528834 GCF_000369685.1 Acinetobacter sp. CIP 102136 | reverse complement strand
GGCGAATTCAAACATGAGGTGCGACAGTTTGAAAAGTCTTATGATAATCAACAAGCTGAGCAAATTTCTCTAATGGTGTAAGCCAATCTAACGCTTTTCTAGGACGAGTATTCAGTGACATGGCAACTTGATTTAAATAATGCTGATCTGCCTGATTTAAATCAATCCCTTTAGGTAAATATTGCCTAATTAAACCATTCATATTTTCGCATGTGCCTTTTTGCCAGGGTGAATGTGGGTCACAGAAATATACATCTATGCCTAAATCTTCTTCAAGTATTTTATGTTCTGCCATCTCGCGTCCACGGTCATAGGTCAACGTTTTACGCAGTTCTGCAGGTAAATATTTCAGAGCTTCAGTTAAAGCCTTGCGCACTGATTCTGCCTTTGCATCAGGTAATGTTGCCAAGATACAGAGCCGTGTATTTCGTTCAATAAGTGTTGCTATCGAACTTTTATTGTCTTTACCTTTAATTAAATCAGCTTCCCAATGACCCGGTATTTTTCTTTCTTGAACTTCGGCTGGGCGCTCATGAATAGTTTTAATATCCTGTAATATAGAATCTTTTTTAGGTTCACCGTTAGCTTTTCGCTTTTTATTTTCATGACGCAGACAGGATAATAAGTCTTTTTTCAACTCACCCTTTGGTAATGCTCGTATCGTTGAATAAATCGTTGTATGGCTTACATTCATTGTTTGATCCAAATCAGGAAATGTCTTTAAACGCTTTGCTATTTGCTGAGGAGACCATAAACAACGGATCGCTTCAACAATAAATTTCCAGAGGATTGAATCGATTTTGAGTTTTCTGTGACCACGTCTACGTCTAGCGAAGGTGTTATCAGAAGCATATTGAGCTTGATAAACGTCATTGATGCTATTTCTTTTAAGCTCACGATAGATCGTACTAGGATGTCTTTTAATGAGTTCAGCAAATTTTCTGGCTGAAAAGCCTTCTTTTCTTGACTCAAGCATTAATGCAGTACGATCTTCAAAGTTAAGATGATGGTATGACAATTTTATATACTCCATAAACCCTTTAAATTAATTAGGTGGTTTATGTCGCACTTCAAGTTTTACTCTGCCCCTTTATAGTCACTAGCCTGTGAAGGATCTTAATCACTCGTCCAACAAATAAAGCCTGATAACATAAAAAGATCAAGCTCAACTGCTCATTTGCTCTCTATTTTTAATTTTGCTGGTTTATGGAAGGATTACCCATTCCTTCATTAAAAAAGAAAATGAACCGTACCGGGTTTGTCGGAGAGTCAATATTCTGAGAGACTATCCCGATGACAAAATTAAAATATACCCCTGAAATCAGAGAAAGAGCGGTTCAATTATTGATTGAATCTGAAAAAGATTATCCTTCTACTTGGGCTGCAATCACAGCAATTGCGCCTAAGATTGGTTGTACTCCTGAAACACTTCGTGCCTGGCATCAAAAGCATTTAGATCAGCAAAATCCTATTAAAGTACAACAGATATCTGATCAAGAAAAAATGAAGCAAATGGAACGTGAGATTAAAGAATTAAAGCGTGCCAATGAAATTCTACGTAAAGCAGCCGCTTTTTTCGCCCAGGCGGAGCTCGACCGCCCACACAAATAATGGTGGATTTCATCCATAACAATAAAGACTTATATGGTGTTGATGCGATTTGTAGGATTTTACCGATCGCAGCTTCAACCTATTACCGAACTTTAGATCTCGCTGACAATCCAGAACATCGAGCGAAACGAGATCTACATGATGAGCATCATGCTGAACAAATTCAACGAATTTGGAAAGAAAGTTCAGGTCGATATGGTGTGCGTAAGGTCTGGCAACAATTGAAACGTGAAGGTTATGTTATCGCACGTTGTACAGTTGCTCGATTAATGAAAAAGCTAGGTATACAAGGTGTTTGGCGTGGTAAGAATAAACAAACCACCCGTAGCCGAGATGATCAAAAAAGAGCAGATGATTTAGTGAAACGTAATTTTAATGCTGATCATCCTGACCAACTGTGGGTGAGTGACTTTACGTATATTCAAACTCATTCAGGCTGGGTCTATACCGCCTTTATTATTGATGTGTTCAGAGGTGGATCAGGAAATTTGAACAACACCTATAAGTGATATTTTGCTCCCCAAATGATGTTATAAACATCAATATATGGAGTATTTTATGACACGTAGACCAAGAAGAAATCATTCAAATGACTTTAAAGCTAAGGTAGCACTTGCTGCGATTAAAGCAGAAAAAACACTTGCTGAATTGAGTGCT
>NZ_KB850142.1:217557-218199 GCF_000369685.1 Acinetobacter sp. CIP 102136 | reverse complement strand
GCGTTAGATTGGCTTACACCATTAGAGAAATTTGCTCAGCTTGTTGATTATCATAAGACTTTTCAAACTGTCGCACCTCATGTTTGAATTCGCCCTAATACATCACTAAGAAAAATTAGTAGGCACTCATTAATTAGGGATATACAAAAATATCAAACGCAGTTATTAAATATAAGATTTAACTTATTATACCCAAAACGACCTTTGACACAGATAACCAAACACAAACTTGTGAATGAACTAAAGGTAATGTGCAGCCCTGATTTCCCTTTCTCTGCTTTTTGGAAATGGGCAATTACACGGGATGCTGATTTATCAAGAGTTGTAGGTAATGTTTTTTAGTTTCCCCTCACCCCCCTTGCGAAGCAGTGCTTCTCATCCCAAAGGGAGAGGGAGTAATAGTATTTGATTTTGTATTTGCATAAATTTAATAATAGAGTTCCCTCTCCTGAGCAATTTTTAAAGCACTGCTTTAAAACGAAGCGCAAGTGATGAGTATCCTCAGAATATATTCTGAGTGCGCAAGGGAGAGGTAATTCTAATTAAGTTAAGTATCCATTAAAAAGTAAACATGTATTCTTTTCCGAATTGGTTTGATACTTTCTCCACCCATTGCTCTATTTTGTCAGCTGTCATGACTTG